>DGNZ01000332.1 GCA_002389175.1 Rhodospirillaceae bacterium UBA4479
TCAAGGCAGGAACCAACTGGGTCATGCACATTTGTTATCAGATCACCCAACTCGGTAACGGCCAATTTGATCACATACAGGACGAAATTGCGTGGCCGGATGCGGCAGAGCCACGCTACTGGCGTGCCTTGTCAGACAGCAACGCAATATGCTCTCCATCTGGACGCCGCGTGATCAAATCGCACTTGCCGGCTGATCTGATACCTCTGCAAACGAGCACCAAGTACATTGCCGTGACACGCGATCCTCTGGATTGTGCCGCCTCTGGATTTCACTTCTACGCCAATCTGATCCTTGGACCCGCAACACCACCCCCCGACGTTTGGCTGGACTACTTTGCGTTAGACAGGACTTTCTATGGACCCTGGCACCATTTTACCGCGTCTTGGTGGGCTGAACGTAACCGGAAAAATGTCCTGTTTCTGACCTTCGAGGATTTGAAAGCGCGGCCCCATGACACCATCGTGGATATCGCTCAATTTTTGGAAATCGAGTTGACGCCCGACCAATTGGAAGGCGTCATCGGAAACACGACGATCGAGGCGATGCGCAAGATCAACGACAGGTTTACGCCCGTGCGGCAAAATATCTGGAGCAACCACAGCGCCAAAATTGTCCGAAAAGGTGCGATGGGCGATGGGCACTCGCTGTTTTCAAGGGAGGCCATCGAACTGTTCCGGAAAAGAACAGCAGTTGGTTTGGAACGCGAAAAAAGCGATTTCCCGCACTACGACCTGCTGCCTGGGCATTAGTCACCACTAAGACAATCATACGGCGCGCCTCGTCTATGGCTCGATTATGTTGAACCACAAATCGAACGTGTCGTGCAGGTCAAGATAGGCTTTAAACATCTCGACACTGCCGGTCACCTTAACGGATCCGTCAGCAATGACGTCGTCAATTAACACGCGTCCGTATGCAATATCGTTCAGCGTTAAACGTGAGAGCGAGACGCTCAAATCCGCCCGATCATTCCATGCATTCACCCTGTTGTTCTCAACCTGATTGTTGACGGTGACGACGACCTTTTCGACGGCATCTGTAAGCTCAAAGTTAATCACAAGACTGACATTTTTGGCTTTCGCCGGATCAAGCTTCACCGCAAGAAGATTGAAGAAGTCCCAGATCGGCATTGCACGAGCGATGTCCTCGTTTACACCCCCAACGCCAGGTCGTGGTTTAACCCCTTCGTGCAGTTCCTGGGCGGCACTAAGATAGTAATTTCGCCATAATACGGATTCCGCCTGAAACCCGAGCTGCTCATAGGTTGCGGCGAGCATGTCCCTGCCCGTCTGATTTGTCGGATCTGCAAACACCAAATGGTTGAGAATAGTTGAGGTCCAACGATAGTCGCCCTCTTCAAAAGCTGTCCACGCTGTGTCCAGCACGGATGCTGCCCCCCCCATGGCCTTTACATATCGTTTCGCCTCTTCAACCGGCGTATGTGGATTGAGGCTCGCGGGATTACCGTCGAAATAGCCATAGTATTTCTGATAGGTTGCTTTGAGGTTATGGTTCAAAGTTCCATAATATTCGCGCACGGAAAAGGACCGCTTCATGAATTCAGGTTCTTCAACTTCTTCTGCGATTTCGCGCGGCGTATACCCAGTATTCGCCAGTCGAAGGGTTTGGTCATGAATGTAGCGATAAATATCGCGTTGTTCTTCGAGGAAGTTGCGGATGTTTTCGTTACCCCACTCCGGCCAGCAGTGACAGGCGAAGTAGATTTCCGCTTTGTCACCGAATAACACCAGCGACTCGTCAATACACTCTGCCCATAGGAGCGGATCACGCACTTCTGCGCCCCGCAGGGTCAGGATATTGTGCATCGTGCGGCAAGTCACTTCGGCCATGCACAGCGCTTTGTGCTGCGGAAGATAGAAGGTGAACTCGGCAGGCGCTTCAGTGCCGGAGGCCATTTGGAAGACAAACTCAACGCCATCAATGGTCATGCGTTCGCCTGTCTTCGATATCTCTATCGTTGGCAGGACAAAGCTTCGATTTCCACGCGCATTACCTTTGCCGATACCGGCATCAAGATACCCTGCGGGTCCGGGAGGTACGATCAGGCCAAACTGATACATGGCTCGCCGCGCCATTTGGTTACCGGCCAGGACTGCTTCGTTCACGGCGTATTTGGTAAACCCTTCGGGCACGATGATCGGAATGTCACCCTTGGCGAGCAGTTCATCCGTTAGAACGCCGCGCGACCCGCCGAAGTGATCTGCATGGGTGTGGGTGATTAGAACTGCACTAACAGGTCGTTCTCCCAGATTGTCATTGGCGAGCTTTAGGGCAGCCTGCGCCGTTTCAATGCAAATCAGGCAATCAATGATGATCCAGCCGGTGTCGCCGCGGACCAGCGTCATAAGAGCCATATCATAGCCCCGGACTTGATAAATCCTATCTGCGACTTCGAACAAGCCATGGTTTGCATTAAGTTGCGCTTGACGCCAAAGCGAGGGGTTGGCCGTATCGGGCGCAGGCTCTTTCAAAAAGGCAAAAGCATGCGTGTCCCAGGCAACCCGGCCATCAGGTGTTTTGATAGGGCCATCAATCGACGCGATGAATCCGCGGCGCGCCTTTTCAAAGTCTTGTTGATCAGAAATGGGCAATGCACGCGCGACGCTCTCGTTAGCTGCTTTGGTTACCGCTGTCGCTGTGCCCGATTTGGGCAGGGGGTAGGTCTTTGCCATGTCGTTGTCCTTTGTCGTCGCTCGTGTGTTGCTCGTTCCAGATTTTCCATCGCCAAACAGAGTGTTGATTGCCTACTCCCTGACAGGCATGTCCTCATGATTTTTGTGCAAAATCAGTTTGGACATGCTGTGCCGTTTAAACACCCCCAGGTTGGAAAACCCGGAGATCACTCCAATATCAGGTCTTGTCATGGCCCCAAGTTGACTCACGGATCCACTTGAGAAATGCTTCATCAAATTGTGGCCGAGCACTGACCCGCTCATACCAAGCATTGATATTTGGATACCGGTCGAAATCAAAGCCGCCTATCGTCATCGTTGTATATGTCGGCCCCCAAGAAATGTCCGCCAAAGTATAGGTGTTGCCCACGATCCAGTCTGAATTGGAAAGCTTCTGTTCCATCTTTTCAAAAATGCTATCCATCAGTTTGGTGGCTTCGTCGGCGTCTTCTTGCGTTAGCGATGATCCGGGCGCGCCGTGTTTTGCGTGAAACGCCTTAAGTTCCGGATCTGTTTGCAATGCTTGATATCGCTGAAATTCTTCGTCGGATTTCTTCAAAATCTTAGCAACGCGCTTGAAGTACTGCAGCGTTTTAATCCCAGGCAGATGAATCTCGCCCGATGTCTTGAGCCACCAGTCGATTTCCAACTGTTCTTCATCAGACACATTGCGGAACCCTGGCTCTGGAAACTTCTCTTCAAGGTAGGCCAGTATGTCATTGGACTCCGTCACAACGACACCGTCATGCACCAACGCAGGGACCAGTCCTTTTGGATTTATCCCAAAGTATTCTTCGCTCACATTGTCCTTTTCTTTAAGGCTGAGATGATGACTTACCCAAGGAAGTTCTTTCTCTCCTAGAAGCAATCGCACCCTTGCAGAGCAATTTGATCTGTCGGAGTGATAGAGGTGCAGCCCCTCGAAATCGAGTACGGATTTATTGGTTGGTTCCACGATTGGCATTGTCTTTTATTCTCCTGTTTTAATTGAGTGATTTTTCCATAGCCACGCGATCAACTAAGCGTCCTCCAGAATGAAGTCGGCGCCGCGATCGGCGATCATCATTGTCGGGGCATTTGTGTTTCCGGAAACGAGCATGGGCATCACTGAACAATCGGCGACGCGTAGTCCTTCAACGCCGTTCACCTTCAGCCGAATGTCAACCACGGCTTGGTCGTCAGTGCCCATCCGACAGGTTCCAGCAGGGTGATAGATGGTCCTCGCCTGATCCCTAATAGCGTCGTCCAGCGTGTTAGAGCCAACAGTGGTCGAAACATCAGGCCCAGGCCAGATCACCTCACTCAATATCTCTTTAAGCTGCGGCTGCTCGCAAATCTCACGCGCCAGACGAACCCCCCTTCGTAGGGTGTCCAAATCATCTTCAGTCTGGAGAACCTGCGCTTCGAATTTTGGCGGGTCTTCAGGGTCGGTTGATGCCAGCATCAGACGCCCCCGAGATTTTGGCCGCATGGTCATCGGGTGAACATGAAAAGAATGGCAAGAAAGTGGCCCTTCCCCGGGTGCACCCGGTGCGAAAGGGGCAAAATTCATCTGCACGTCCGGTCGGCCATCGCCATCCGTGTCGACGCAGGCGCCAGCCGCCAAGAGATTAGACGTCAGCAATCCGCGCCGAAAAACGAAATAGTCGATGCCATTTTTGAGTGCCGCAAGACCTCTGTCAGCATTTTGGTAGCCGATATTTTCCTTTAGCCTGTATGTGACCGGTGTCCCGACATGGTCCTGGTAATTGGCACCGACTTCTGGCGCATCATGCACAGGCGCGATTCCATGGCGGTTCAGTTCGGCGCCGGGGCCGATCCCGGACAGCATCAACAGCTTCGGGCTGTGGAAAGAGCCCGCCGTCAGAATGATCTCTTTTCGCGCCCGCACAACCCTTTCTTCGCCTCCGCTTGTGACTTCTAACGCAGTTGCTCGACGACCCTCAAAACGTATCTTGCCCGCGATGGTATCTGTCAGAATGGTCAGTTGTTGGTGACTTACAATAGGTTTGAGAAAACACGTGGCCGCCGACTGGCGACGACCGGCATACGCGGTTGCCTGATACCATCCGGCGCCCGCTTGGGTTTTACCGTTGAAATCATCGTTCCAGCCCAGCCCAGCGGAAAGTGCTGCATCCAGAGCAATCTCGTTTACAGGATGTTTGTACTCGGGGCTCGCGACAACCAAAGCCCCATCCTGGCCGTGGAAGGGTGTCCCAAGATGAACGTTCTTTTCTTGCCGGACAAAAACCGGCAAAACATCCTTGTAACCCCAACCGTCGCAGCCATGAAGGTTCTCCCAGTCATCGTAATCGTCAGCCTGGCCGCGCATGTAAATCATGGCGTTGACCGAAGAGCCTCCACCGACAACGCGCCCCTGCGGAACAGCAAAGCGTTTGCCACTTATCGTTTCGTCAGGTTCTGACAGAACCGCATCAATGTCGTTGGATTGATGTGCCTTAAAATAGGTCGCAGGTATGTGGATCCAGCGATTAACGTCCATTCGGCCCCGCTCAACCAAGGCCACCGAAAACCGGCCATCACGAACCAGACGGTTTGCCAGAACGCACCCGGCTGATCCGGCGCCAACTATGATGTAGTCGAATTCACTTTCCTCAACCATGGAAGACACCTGTATTCATTTCAACCCGCCCAAAAGCCTGACCATCGCCAAACAAGATCCCTGTGAAAAGCAGATTGCACGCGCGCTCGATGTAAATCTCGCGCACTGACCCAAAACTAAGATGTCAGATCTGCAACACACAGCCCCAAAACAAGAATTAGTATTCTTATTATTATTTAAAACTAATCGTCAAGCTTTTTTCTTGTCCCAGGTTAAGTGCGCGCAGGATTAAGACCTCCT
>DGNZ01000217.1 GCA_002389175.1 Rhodospirillaceae bacterium UBA4479
CTATTTTTAGAGGTGCCCTAAAGTCGCAAGCGCATATATCTAATATACGATGAGATTGTCTCTATTCGGCCGGAAACAGGAATTTGCATGATGAAAAATTGGATGAAGTTACCTCTCGCAGCGATCGCAGTGATCGGTTTAACATTTGTAGCGCCTGCAGTACACGCAGACGGCGATGGCCTGATCGTCAAAGACTCTGATTTTGGTGTTGTGAAAACACTGGATCGGTTGGGTATCGCGCTTGAACGCGCTGGTATCAACGTGTTCTCTCGTATTCCCCATGACAAAGGTGCCGCCAAGGTCGGTATGACATTGGCCCCGACACAGACCATTATCTTTGGGAACCCAAAGTTGGGCACGCCGTTGATGCTATCCAATCCAGCCATTGGCCTTGATCTGCCGTTAAAAGCTGTTGCATGGGAAACGGCTGATGGGAAAACCAAAATCGCGTATACCGACCCTGCATGGTTGGCAAAGCGCTATAACATCACTGACAAAGATCAGGTCTTTGGCAAAATGACAGGTGCTTTGAATAAATTTACCGATATGGCGACCAAGCGTGGCATGCTGCCAAAACAGTAAACACACCTACGAGTACTAGGCCACATACGAGGATAGACTATGACTGCACGTGTCATTGCGGTCGCCCAGCAAAAAGGCGGCGCCGGTAAAACCACATTCGCCGCCCAATTGGCTGTTGCCTGGGCCGCTAAAAAGTCCGTCGCATTGATGGACATCGATCCGCAAGGCAGTTTGAGTGCTTGGCATGGTCTGCGGGTCGCCTCTGAACGTGCGCTGGATGACATCCATCTCAGCAGTGTTTCCGGGTGGCGCGTCGCGATGGAATTGGATCGTCTGAAATCTGACTTCGATATTGTGTTGATCGATTGTCCACCCCATGCCGATACGGAAACAAAAAATGCCATGCGGGCAGCAGATTTGGTGGTAATCCCTGTGCAACCATCGCCGATGGATGTATGGGCGACGGCGCCGACGGCGGAATTCGCCGATGAACAAGGCACACCCGTTCGGTTGGTGCTCAACCGTGTGCCGCCGCGCTCTCGGCTTGTTGAAGCGGTTCAGGCGATGCTGAAGGACAAAAAATTGAAGCTGACGAAAAACCATCTGGGCAACCGTGTGGCGTTTGCAGCATCAATGATGGAAGGCATGGGCGTGACCGAGAGTGAACGCTCCAGCCAGGCCGCGAAGGAAATCAACGCCCTCGCCAAAGAGATTGAGAAAGCTGCATCATGACAAGTTTATCACCCGTAATGCTGAGCCTTCACGCGATAGCTGCGACCGTTTGGGTTGGCGGGATGTTCTTTGCTTATTTGGTTTTACGGCCCAGCGTGCCGGGGATCGAATTGCCGCCCGAGCGTTTAAAGCTTTGGGATCGCGTGTTCGAAAAATTCTTCTTTTGGGTCTGGATTGCAGTCGTCGCCCTACCCTCAACTGGGTATTGGCAGATTTACACCGACTTCGAAGGTTTCGGTGGTGCTGGTATGCACATCCACATCATGCACCTGACGGGATGGCTGATGATCGTGTTGTTCATCTATTTATATATGAAGCCCTATGCCCTGTTCCGCGAAGCGGTCAGTGCCGAAGACTGGCCAACGGCTGCAGCGAACCTTGACCGTATTCGCAAGATCGTCGCAACCAACTTGGCGCTCGGCATCTTTACCATAGCCATTGGTGCGTCGGGCCGTCTTTGGACTTAGGAACCTGCTAGTCGGTTAATTTCGATTTCAGGCTGACTTCGTTTTTCAACGATTGATGCACGGGACAGCGCTCGGCGATTTCATAGATACGCTGACGTTGCTCATCGGTGAGATCCCCTTCTAGGTGAATCTCTACATCGATCTGATCGACGCGGCCTTCTTCTGTTTCACACGCCTCACAATCCTCGGCATGGATTTTTTCGTGCCGTAGCGTGACGCGTGCCTGATCCAGAGGGAATTTCTTGCGATCCGCGTACATGCGCATGGTCATCGACTTACACGCCCCAAGTGCCGTTAGCAGATAATCATAGGGTGTCGGACCGCTGTCATTGCCACCAACGGAAACGGGCTCGTCGGCCTTTAGCGCATGCCGTCCGCCGATGGATATAGCGTTTGAAAATTTACCCTGCCCGGTTTCTTGAACGATAACGCCGTCTTCGATGGCGGGGATATCAGATTTTGAAGATTCATTTTTGCCCGTGCCAAGATATCGCTCTGCCCAGGCTGCGATGACATTGGCACAATACACAGCATCGGCACGCTTGGATAACAGATGATCAGCGGTGTCCAAGGATACAAAGCTTTTCGGATGTTTGGCAGCGACATAGATTTCCTGGGCATTTTCAATACCGACCGTGGCATCAATCGGAGAATGGAAAACCAATAACGCGCGCCGTAAGTTTGATATTTTCTCGGATAATTTTTGCCCTTCGATATCTTCCAAGAACTGTTTTTTGATTTTGAACGGACGCCCAACCAGTGTCACATCCGCTTCGCCTTCGGCCATGATCTTGTCGATATCGTTTTTAAAATTATGCGAGACGTGATGCGGATCTGATGGCGCACCGATGGTGCACACACATTCGATCTCGTCGATATCCCCCGCTGCTGCCAGCACCGCAGCACCGCCCAATGAATGCCCGATGATGATCTTTGGCGCAGACAAATGATCGCGCATGTAGTTGGCGGCGGCGACCAGATCACCCACGTTGGATGTGAAATTGGTGTTGGCAAATTCACCTTCACTGGCACCCAACCCTGTGAAGTCGAAACGCAAGACGGCAATGCCGTTGGTGTTCAGACCTTCGGCGATACGGCTGGCGGCAAAGATATCTTTGGTGCAGGTAAAGCAGTGCGCAAACAGTGCGCAGGCTTTGACGTCGCCCTCAGGCAGGTCCAACCGTGCGGCTAAATCTTCACCCAGTGCGCCTGGAAAACTAATCTTCTCGCTGCGTCCTGCCATTTGTCCGTCCCTCCGTATTCATCTGGCGCTACACTAGCTGCACAGCTGTGATGCCGCCAAACACGAATTCGTGGGGACGACGTTACATGCGGCTGGGGTCGGTGCCAAAGTGCGCGTAATGCTCTGACGTAACATTATCAGGATCAATTGCCGAGAAAACACGTGCGACGCGCTCGCCATTATCACTTAATGGCAGACGGATCGAATTCATCGCTATGGAACGTCCGGTCGACGTCACGATCGGCGTTTGGCAAAGAATCGGCGCCTTATGCTTCATGACGTATTCGTACTCGACGGTATTGCCATCGCGCATATCTTTGGAACCGATTTCACTGAGGAATTTCCCGGTCATGTCGAACCCGATCAAGCTCGCGCGCTGGGTGCCCCAAAACCGAAATTTGTAATCCGTGTCGCCGTCGTCGGTGATAACATCAGCAATAATTGACCATGGTAAAATTTTAATCGGCAGTTCGTCCAATTTGAAATCGGATACACCGGGTAAACGTCCATCCTTGGATTTGCTCAACCAAAATTTATAAACATCAGAAAACACCGCCGATAGTTGCGTTGAGTCGTTAATTTTGATGATTCCGTCATTGGACATAAACGAATATTACCATAACTGAATATTAGATGTATCCGTATCTATACGTGGTTATTTCGGGAACCAAGCAGCGGCACGTTTTTCGTGAAAACTCAATAAGCCTTCGGCACCTTCAGCAGTTTGTCGTTTATCCGAGTGCGATTTCGCCAAGCTTTCCGCCAACCCGTCAGAGATGGTCAATCCAGCGACATCAAACAGGATTTGTTTTGTTTCTTTCATGGCGTCGGGGCCATTCATCAAAATTGATGTGACGACCTTTTCGCCTGCCGCATCTAGTTCTTTGCGTGGAACAACGCTATGAACCAAGCCGATCCGTTCGGCCTCGGTGGCACCAAAACGTTCTGCCGTTATGGCGTAACGGCGGACATTCCTGGGGCCAATGGCGGCAGCCAGTTGTGGAATAATCGGTCCGGCATGTAATCCCCAGCGGACTTCGGCGATAGAGAACATCGCATCATCTGCGGCAAACACCACGTCACACGCGGCGATGATTCCTGTGCCGCCCCCAAAACAACCACCGTGAACCAATGCCACGGTGGGTATCGGACAGGCATCCAGGTAACGCACGGCATCGGTTGTCCGCTGCGAGACTGCGAGGTTTTCTTCGGGTGATTGGTTGCGTACAGATTCAAGCCATGCCAAGTCGGCGCCCGCTTGAAAATGTCGACCATTCCCTTTGATGACGATGACGCGGACATCCTTGTTCGCTTGCAGGGCGGATACGCCGTCCAACAAGCACTGCACCATTTCGCCATTGTAAGCGTTATTGACCTCTGGCCTATTCAGGGTAACCGTTGCGACGCCACGCGCATCGATATCGCATAAAACGGGTGAGTTGGTGTCAGACATGGGGGGCGTTCCTAAGATGATGAATAGTAAAAAATCATTGGATTGGACAATAGCAGATGGGGCCAGAATAAACAGATGATGGATGAGCCAAAATTCAAGAAAGCAGACGTCGATGTGCGTGAGAAAGTCACGCTCTATGATGGGTTCTTCAAAATGGAGAAGTATACCCTACGTCATCAGCAGTTTGCCGGAGACTGGGGGCCAGAGGTCACGCGTGAGATATTTGAGCGCGGGCACGCCGTAGCTGTATTGCCATACGATCCGAATACCGATGAGGTCATTCTAATTGAACAGTTCCGCCCTGGTGCCTATGCCGCGATGAGTAACAGTCCGTGGTTCGATCAAGACGCGTCCCCCTGGCAGATAGAGGCCGTCGCCGGCATGATCGATGAGGGTGAGACACCCGAAGAAGTCGCCATTCGTGAAATGCGCGAAGAGACCGGTGCTGAAACCCAAGACTTATTTCCCATGTTTCATTATTTGGTGAGCCCAGGCGGTTGCACAGAATCCGTTTTCGGTTTCCTGGGTCGGACAGAGGCAAAATCAATTGAGGGGCTTCATGGACTTGATCAAGAAGGTGAAGATATCCGTCCGTTCGCCATGCCATTGTCAGAGGCTTATGAGGGAATCGCCGAAGGTAAAATTATCAATGGTCTGACAATTATCGCCCTGCAATGGTTGATGTTGAACAAAGAAAAGGTCCTGAAGGCCTGGTCATAGAAGATTATCGGCTCATCACCATTATTTGAAACACCCAGAAGCGCTGGTATGTCCCGTATGCTTGATCCCATCGGTGGGCACCGATACTGTTTATCCAATGACGCAAACGCGCATAACGATAAGGTAAACATCCATGGACATAAAATCTGGTTTTGAAGAAGCTGTCGGGAACACCCCGCTGATTCGCCTCAAAGGCCCTTCTGAAATCACCGGCTGCGAAATTTTAGGTAAAGCCGAATTCCTGAACCCTGGCCAGTCGGTCAAGGATCGCCCCGCTCGGCAAATGGTTTTAGATGCCGAAGAGGCTGGCACACTCGGCCCCGGTGGTATCATCGTCGAGGGGACAGCAGGTAATACTGGTATTGGCTTGGCGTTGATGGCGAACACACGTGGTTATGCGTGCAAGATCGTGATGCCGAATACCCAGAGCCAGGAAAAGAAAGACATGTTGCGGCTGTGTGGGGCTGAACTGCTCGAAGTCCCTGCGCTGCCATTTTCCAATCCTGATAACTATCAACACATCGCGCGTCGTTTGGCCGAAGAAACCGCTGCATCTGCGGATGGCGGCTGCTTGTTCGCCGATCAATGGAACAACCTTTCGAACCGCAAAGCGCACTATCTGACCACGGGGCCTGAAATCTGGCGTCAAACGGACGGTAAAGTCGATGGGTTCATCTGTGCCGTGGGCACGGGGGGAACCTTGGCGGGCGTATCCACGTTCTTGAAAGAACAAAAGCCTGATATCGCGATTGGATGTGCTGATCCATTGGGTGCCGCCATGTATGAGCTATTCAAAAATGGCGAACCCAAAGCATCCGACGGGGGCTCCATTGCCGAAGGTATTGGACTTGGACGCGTGACCGCGATCATCGAAGACATCACCGTGGAACACCCGTATATGATTCCCGATACCGAGGCGTTGCCCGTTGTATTCGATCTGTTGAAGCACGAAGGTTTGTGTCTGGGCGGGTCGAGTGCAATCAACGTTGCGGGTGCGATCCGTTTGGCCAAANNAGGGCTTTGCCTTGGTGGCTCCTCGGGCGTAAATATTGCTGGTGCTGTGCGTATGGCACGTGACATGGGGCCAGGTCATACCATCGTGACGATCCTGTGCGATTCCGGAAACCGTTATCAATCAAAACTATTCAACCCGGCATTCCTGCGAGAAAAAGGACTGCCTGTACCGACTTGGCTGGAGTAATCACCATGACATATGCAAACCCCGATGCTTTGGTCTCAACCGAATGGTTGGCTGAACATATGAACGCCCCTGATGTCCGTGTCGTCGATGGCACGAGTTTTTTACCGACGGTCGATCGGAATTCAAAAGCCGAGTACCGTGAATGCCACATACCAGGTGCTGTATTTTTTGATATCGATGATATTGCGGACGAAAAAGCGGAATTGCCGCACACGGTCCCTTCAGCTGAAAAATTCTCATCGCGGGTACGTAAGCTGGGTCTGGGCGATGGTAATCGTATCGTCGTTTATGATGCCAACGGTGGTGGCCAAGCGGCTTGCCGTGTTTGGTGGATGTTCCGGTTGTTTGGCCATGAGGACGTAGCGGTCTTAAATGGCGGCTTACCGAAATGGTTGGCAGAGGGCCGTGAGACGGACGACCTGCCACCGGTCCCGCGTGAACGGCACTTCACGGCGCGCACCAATAATCTTTTGCTACGCACGGCCGATCAGTTGATCGAAAACGTGGACACGGGCAAAGAATTGGTCGTCGATGCGCGGGGCGCTGGACGCTTTGCAGGCACCGATGATGAGCCGCGCGCAGGTCTTCGCAAAGGGCATATCCCAGACAGCGTCAATTTGCCGTTTGTTGATTTGATGGACAAAGACAACAATTTTGTGATGCGCAGTGCCGACGAGATTAAAAAGATATTCGCTGATGCGGGCGTTGATTTCTCTAAGCCTGTTGTTGCGAGTTGTGGATCGGGCGTCACTGCAGGCGTGATCGCATTCGCTGGGTATCTGATCGGTAAAACGGATATCGCGGTTTATGACGGATCGTGGTCCGAGTGGGGCCGACGACACGATACACCGATCACGACTGACTGATGATTTGATTGTGGGGGCCACACAAACGATTCAGGTGACGCGCACACACCTGGAAATGAACTCAGAGCCAACATCGGTGCCGCCTGCGCCCCCTGCCATCCCCCATGCGATTATGCGTGCGCATAACCCTACCGTTTCGTTCTACCGATTTCTGTATCATAACGTGGGCGAGACTTATCTGTGGTGGGAACGACGGGCGATTTCTGATTCTCAATTGGGTGAAATCATCTCCGACGAGAGCGTCGAAGTTATGGTCTTTTATGTCGAGGGCACGCCCGCCGGATATTATGAACTTGTCACATACAATGAAAAGAACGAGGTCGACATCGGTTACTTCGGCCTATTGCCGGAATTTGTCGGACGTAAACTTGGCGCATATTTGCTTCGGGTTGCAATTGATGATGCGTGGTCCCGAAAACCAAATCGCGTAACCGTCAATACCTGCACGCTGGATCATCCAAACGCATTGCCCAACTATCAGCGAGCCGGTTTCGCCCCTTATGATCAAGATACGTTCGAGATCGAAGATCCCAGATTGGCGGGATACTTTTAAGAAACCACCCCGGAAACAAGAAGACGGCCCGCCTTATCCTCCCAGATTGAGCGAGCCGTCTTTCCATCCCCCCTCTGGAACGGATGGATATATCGACCCGTCTTAGTGGCCGAGAATTTGACTGAGGAACAACTTCGTCCGCTCGTGCTGCGGGTTGCCAAAGAATTCTTCAGGTTCGTTTGATTCGATGATTTCGCCCTCATCCATGAAGATCACACGGTCAGCAACGGTCCGCGCAAAGCCCATTTCGTGGGTCACACAAATCATTGTCATCCCGGTTTCCGCAAGCTCGACCATGGTGTCGAGCACCTCTTTGATCATTTCTGGATCAAGTGCTGAANNCGTTGCTGCTGACCACCAGATAATTGTCCTGGATACTTGAGCGCTTGTTCTGGAATTTTCACTTTTTCCAGATATTCCATTGCCGCAGCCTCAGCCTCGGCTTTTGGTGTTTGGCGCACCCAGATCGGCCCCAGCGTGCAATTCTCGAGCACGGTCAAATGCGGGAACAAGTTAAAGTGCTGGAACACCATGCCGACTTCACGGCGGATCGCATCAATCTGCTTCAAGTCGTTGGTCAGTTCAATGCCATCAACAATGATTTGGCCTTTTTGGTGTTCTTCGAGACGGTTGATACACCGGATCATCGTTGACTTACCTGAACCGGACGGACCGCACACGACGATCCGTTCGCCACGTTTGACCTTTAGATTGATATTCTTGAGCACATGGAAATCGCCATACCATTTGTGCATATCGATCAGCTGAATGAGATCGTCATCACTTGCTGAAGATTCAACAGATGCGCGTGGCGCACTTCCAATATTAATTTCACCCATGTTGTTATCCTTTTAAAAAGCGGATCAGCGCTTGTGACCTTTATCGAGCTTGCCTTCGAGATAAATCGAATAACGCGACATCAAGAAACAAGCGACGAAGAAGAAGATCGCAATGGAGACATATACCTCGTTTGAAAGGCCGTTCCATTTTGCGTCTGCGAGCGATGACCGACCGATGCCGAGGACATCCAATAAGCCAATGATCAAGACCAATGTGGTGTCTTTAAACAACCCAATAAAGGTGTTCACGATACCTGGAATGGAAATCTTCAGTGCTTGCGGCAAAATGATGAGACGCATCGATTGCCAATACTTAAGTCCCATACTGTTGGCGGCTTCGTATTGACCATTCGGAATGGCTTGCAAGCCACCACGAACAACCTCTGCGATATAGCCCGATGCAAACAACGTCACCATGATCAACACCCGAAGCAAGAGATCAAACGTCGTCCCCGGCGGTAGGAAGTAGTTGAGCATGGTCGATGCGACGAACAGCAAAGTAATCAGAGGGACACCGCGAATAAATTCGATGAAGCAAACCGAAATAGTCTTCACGATGGGTAAGTGCGACTGCCGCCCAAGGGCGAGCAATATCCCGATCGGCAACGAACACACGATGCCAGTGACACCAACAACGGTGTTCAACAACATACCGCCGAATTCATCCGTGCCAACAGGCGTCAAACCGAATCCACCCAACAACAACCATGCGGCGATGAAGGGATAAAAACATGAGCCGATCATGCTAATTTTACGGAACGGAATGTTGTCGAATAGGATAGGTACCAGTGCGACGAACATCAGCACAAAGGCCAAGTTGACCCGCCATTGCTCTTCGTCTGGGTAGAACCCATACGTCAGAATGTTTATCCGATTGGTGATAAACGCCCAACACGCCCCAAGACCGATTTCACGGCATTCTGCGCGACTAGACGCATTGACGACAGCATCGAATACGGCCCAATTCAGCATTGGTGGGATCATCACATATAGAAGATATATCCCAAGAAAAGTCATGATCGTATTAGACCATGACGAGAACAGGTTCGTTCTTAGCCACAATACAATCCCGCGCTGACCAACTGGTGCTGGCAGATCAGGGTGCGTTCCAGGAACGTAATTTTGTGTAACTTCGCTCATGATTTTACCCCCCTCACCGTTCAACCAGCTTAATGCGCTTGTTGTACCAGTTCATAAATGCCGATATCAGCAACGAGATCGTCAGATAGACCGCGATGACCAAGATCATCGTTTCCATCTCTTTACCCGTTTGCATCAATGAAATACCGCCCAATGTTGCGACGATATCCATGTACCCAATCGCGATGGCCAAGGATGAGTTCTTGGTCAGGTTGAGGTACTGACTGGTCAGCGGTGGAATAATCACCCGCATGGCTTGTGGAATAATCACAAGGTTCAAAATACGGCTGCGTTTGATGCCGAGTGCGCCAGCAGCTTCCCATTGACCATGACTGACCGACGTGATGCCAGCCCGAACAATTTCGCCAATGAACGCTGCGGTGTACAAGGACAACGCGAGCCATAACGCCATAAATTCTGGCAGGATGACCATCCCGCCTTGGAAGTTAAAGCGCTGGAATTCTGGTATTTCCCACTGCAAAGGAAGCCCGGTGATCAGGAACACAATGACTGGGAAACCAATGATCGCGCCCAAAGAAATCAGGAAAACAGGATAAATTTTACCCGTCGCTTCCTGAATGCGCTTGGCATAGCGCCGGAACCAAATGGTAAATCCAACCCCAATGATGAACGCGACGATCACTGCATAGAATAAATCTTCCATGATCGGTTTCGGCGCGAACACACCTCGGTTCGACAAGAAGAACATGTCGGCGACGCTTTGTGCTTGTTTGGGGCGCGGCAGGGAATGAACGAGCAAGCCGTGAATCAACAAGATGTGCAGCAATACCGGAACGTTCCGTGTGAATTCAATGAAGCAGTAGCTGATCTTATTCAGCAAGAAGTTCGGCGATAACCGCATCACACCCAAGATAAATCCAAGGATCGTTGCCATTATGACGCCGCAAATTGCCACTAAGCCTGTATTCAAAAGACCGACAATGCCAGCCCATAAGTGCGTGTCACGCGACGTATACGGGATCAATGTCTGATTGATGTCGTAGCTTGCAGGCTCGAACAAGAAATCGTAGCTGAAGGTTTTGCCCACAGCAGCCAGATTTGCGACGGCATTAGTTAAAATAAATGCAAAGAAACCAATCAATAAAGTCATCGTCAGGATCTGTAAGATCACCGACCTTGCTTCTCTATTGTTCCATAACTTCGCTAGTGACGATCGGTTTTGAGTATCGTCAAGGGCGGTCGTGCTCATAGCCCTGCATCCCCCAGCTAGTGTGTTGTGCGGTTTTACCGATGAAATTCAAAGGCCAATACCGCGACACCTCCCTACTCCGCCGTTTTGTTTTGCCTTAAGATGGCGTGAACGGTCGAAGAAAATTAACTTTACGATACGGACGCTGGCCGAAACCAGCGTCCGCCCGCAAAGCTTGTGTCACCCGCTAGAAGCGGGCACACCGTTCCGGATCAACGGAAAGGTGGTGTGTACTGGAGACCACCATCGGTCCACAGAGCGTTCAATCCACGCTCAAGTCCGATAGTAGTTTTTGGGCCAATGTGACGTTCGAAAATCTCGCTGTAGTTACCAACAGACGAAATTGCTTTTGCTACCCAGTCTTTTTGCAGACCAAGCATAGCGCCGAGGTTACCTTCGGAGCCGAGCATCCGGTTGATTTCCGGGTTGTTCGTACCTTTAGCAAGTTCAGCAACGTTTGCTTGCGTAATGCCGAGCTCTTCAGCTGCAAGAGTTGCATTCAGAACCCAACGAACAACGTCGCTCCAGTTGTCATCGCCATGGCGAACGACTGGGCCAAGTGGCTCTTTCGAAATGATTTCCGGCAGGATCACGTGATCTGCAGGATTATCGAAAACGGCACGAGAAGCAGCAAGACCGGATGCGTCCGTTGTGTATACGTCGCAACGACCAGCTAGGTAGTTTTTACGAGCTTCTTCACTGTCTTCAATCGGCACTGGCTCGTAGCTGATTTTGTTGGTGCGGAAGTAATCAGCAAGGTTCAGCTCGGTTGTTGTACCGGTCTGAATGCAAACTGTTGCTCCGTCGAGGTCTTTTGCGGACTTAACACCAAGTGCTTTTGGCACCATGAAGCCTTGACCATCGTAGTAGTTTACACCAACGAACGTCGTTTTAACGTCAACATCACGAACGAATGTCCATGTTGTGTTCCGCCATATGACGTCACCTTCGCCAGAGTTCAACAGCGTGAAACGCGTTTTACCCGTTGCTGGGATGTATTTCACTTTGCTGGCATCACCGAGAACAGCTGCTGCTGTTGCACGGCAGAAATCAGCGTCGAAACCCTGATAAACGCCATTCGCGTCGGTGTATGCAAAACCTGGAAGACCGGTCGAAACGATGCAGCGAAGTTCGCCGTTCGCTTTAACGTCGTCCAGTGTACCTGCGGAGGCAACAGTCGTGCCCAATGCCAGTGCGGCAACCGCAGCTGTCAGAAATGTTGTTTTCTTCATCTTTAAATAGCTCCCTGAAGACTTCATTTTTAGAAGATTGCTCACGATTAAAGCATTAACTTTTTCGTAAGACTTGGAATCCGTAACACGATTAGTAAGCGGGCCTCAAGACGAAACCTAATGATACCATAACAATATTATTAGAAAATTTTCTAAACCATCCCATCAGCAACACTCATTTATTGGTATAATCTGCGGTAATGCCCACTGAGCATGAAATTCCGGGTATCGCCAATGTGCCAACGGTCGTCTATTGTCTGCAAAATTCGTAGTTTTAAGGGGAATATTCGTGGCTTCTAAAATGGATAAGATGCGACAAGATACAGTCATTGCACACGCGGGACGCGACCCGTCTGCCAATCACGGCGTGGTTAATCCACCCGTTTATCATGCATCGACAATCACGTTCCCATCGATCGCAGATTGGGAAGAACGTGACAAAAATCCCTACGGTGCAGCCTCTTATGGTCGCAGTGGTACGCCGACGCAGTTCGCTTTTGAAGAAGCAACAACGGCCCTGCATCAGGGGCATCAGTCCGTTTCGTTTCCATCCGGACTCGGTGCGATTGCATGTTCGGTAAATACCTTTGTGAAATCTGGTGATCATATTCTTGTGGCCGACACCGTGTACGGCCCGATGCGATCACGTATCTGTGGTGCCATTTTAAAGCGCAATGCGGTCGAGGTTGAGTTTTACGATCCGATGATCGGTGCGGGTATCAAGGACTTGGTGCGCGACAACACGTCACTTGTTTATATGGAAAGCCCCGGCTCGTTAACGTTCGAGGTTCAGGATGTCCCCGCAATCGTTGGCGCACTCAAGGGATTAGATGTGATCACCATGATTGATAACACCTGGGCATCAGGCTTTTTCTTTAAGCCGTTGAACCATGGTGTCGATATCGTGGTCGAAGCATCAACGAAGTACACCGTTGGGCATTCAGATGCGATGCTGGGCACCGCGACGGTCGCCACCGAAGAGCACTATCGTGCGATCAAAGTCATGGCCAACAGCTTCGGGTACCATGCCGCACCGGATGATTGTTATCTGGGTCAACGTGGGTTGCGGACCATTGGTGTGCGCCTTCGCCAGCACGAAAAGAACGCGTTGAAGGTTGCCGAATGGCTGAGTGCCCGCGACGAGGTTGCGCGTGTCATGCACCCTGCCCTGCCAAGCGATCCTGGGCATGAACTTTGGAAACGTGACTTTGAAGGATCAAGTGGCTTGTTCGGTGTGGAGCTTGTGCCTGCGTCCAAAGACGCCGTGATGGCGATGCTTGATCATTATACCCTGTTTGGCATTGGGGCCAGCTGGGGCGGCTATGAGAGCCTTGTGCAGACCACGTACCCCGGAAAACTACGCACGGCCCATCCTTGGACGTCTGAGGGGCCGACGGTTCGATATCACATTGGTCTCGAAGACCCTGATGACTTAATCGACGATTTGACCGAGGGGTTTGCGCGCTATAACGCTGCGCGCTGATTGTTGATGAATGTCGGATAATCAGATCGATACGATCCTTTCGCAGCTGACCTTTAACGGTGATGGCCTGGTGCCTGCGATTGCCCAGCAATTCGATACCGGAGAGGTATTGATGATGGCCTGGATGAATGCGGATGCCGTTCGTGAAACCATCAAAACCGGTCGCGTGTGCTATTGGTCGCGGTCTCGCCAAGCGCTATGGCGCAAGGGCGAGAGTTCAGGGCAAACCCAGTCACTGACAGAGTTTCGCTGGGACTGCGACACCGACACCATCCTCGTGCAGGTCGATCAGATCGGCGTGGCGTGTCACACGGGACGACGGAACTGTTTCTATATGGCGCTTCGTGATGGTGAAGTGACCGAGATTGCCGATGTGATCACGGACCCAGATGAGCTTTATTCAAAATAGTATTTTTTGCTCTCGACCACTTGGCAAGATTTGGACATGCGCGTTATTGACTGTGCTGTTGTGTCAGTTCGCTTTGCCTGCACATGCATGGAAGAATGGCCCGCCCAACAACAAAGTCACGAACAGCGCCAAGGATTGCCTCAAGCCACCCTACTCTACCCATGACTGGGTTGTTGATCAGGCGCGGCTGCTGCTACCAGAAACTGAGCGAGTATTTTTCGATACGCATCGAACGCTTTTACTGATTGGCACCGAAGCGCCGGACTACGACAGCATCCTTTTGTCCTGTGGCGTGCCAAATTCAGGTTACGATGACAATGGCGGTGGCAGACATGATCTGCGCTTCTCGAATGATCTAACGGTATCAAATGACATCGCGGCTGTTCGTTCTCGTGAGGAATTTGAAAAAGCTGTCAGCGCGTATCGGGCGGGTCGCCCTGATCATGCAGCTTATTTCCTGGGGGCTGCGGCCCATTTCATTGGTGACTTATCTCAATACGGGCATACGATTAAGGGTGAAATCCATCACGCCGATTTCGAAGAATGGGTTGGCGGCATGACGCCGTCTTTGAATGGTGGCGGCGTATTTGAAAAGTATATCAAAGCTGCTGGTTTGGTTTCTCGCACCGCCTATGAAGCAGTCATCCTTACCGGTGCATTTACCTATGCAGGCGTGCCACCTGTCATTAGCCCAACAGTCTTAGACAAACGCTACGATCCGACAACAGAGCCCGACCTTGAGGTTATTGTCAGCGTTGGTCACACTTTAAATAAAGCCGTCAACGAGACGGCAAACATGCTGCACGGGTTCTATCAGTTTGTAATCAAGCCGACGCAGTAACCTAATCCAGATGCTGGTTTAAGGAGAGCAATCTTGTCTGATTCAAATAATACGGCAAAAGCAAAAGCCGTTGGAATTAATCACGTCGCATTAGAAGTTGGTAACATAGATGCCGCGCTTGAATTTTATGGGGCGTTTCTCGATTTTGAGATTGAAAGCCAGAACGAGAATGCGGCTTTCATTTATTTTGGCGATCAATTCATCAATTTTGCAAAAGGCCGGAGCCAGTCGCCTGATACGCAGCGCCACTTTGGGATTGCTGTCGATGATAAGGAACTTGCCCGACAAACCTTAATAGAAATGGGCGTGGAGATCATGCCGGGAAGGTTTCTCGATTTCCATGACCCTTGGGGCAATCGGGTCGAAATTACCACCTACACAAACATCCAATTTTCGAAAGCAGATCATGTTCTTAAAGGCATGGGATTGGGGCATCTCGAAAAGACCGATGAAGCCATAGAAGAGTTACGTGAAAAAGGCATGGCGCCATAAGAAGCGTTCAAGGTAATGCATATTACCGAAGACCTTTATCTCAATACGTCGTCCCGGTTGAAGCGAAGCGGAAGACCGGGATCTTATAAAATCAGGCAAATTATGGGTGGGTAAAAAAAAATCCCGGGTCACCCCCGGATGAAGTCCGGGGTCGCCCGGGAAGAAAAGATTGTTATTCGGTGTTTCTAAGCCGCTTTCCAATAATTTGGACGGCGCAGCATAATCCCCTCGAGGATATCAAACGCGGGCGCGCTGATGGTCAGGAATTGGGCCGCGAGTTCCATGCCATTTTGGCCACCGACGCGAATGACACGTGCGTTGATGAGTACAGGCCATAGTCGCCTGCCTGCCAAACCGATGTTATCGATATCAAACTGTTCGCCTTCGCAAAGGACACCGTTGTAACCACCCAGCAAAATACCGCTGAGGCTCCAATTCAAAGACTCGTAATGACGGCCACGTACCTGAGCGCACAATGTTGGATTATTAAGACGTGTCGAACTGCGGGTTCGGTACCCTAACCGTTCACCCTGTTCCGCTGTCTCTTGATCGGGCCACATTTGCAAGGCGGACATGGAGTTCTCCTCGATCTTCGCCAAACGATTACCAGGCGGATTATTCGACTATCCAAAATTCTGCCATGAACTCGTTAATAATTCGTTGAGATTCAATCCCCACTGGTCACCCCCAAGCCGAATGATATAGTCCTGACATGAATTTACGGGCCCTTCATTTTGCCATCATTGGTGTGCTTTTTTACGTGCCGAGCGCCGCCGCTAAAGGTGTTGTGACGATCTTTGCGGCGTCGAGTACACAGTCTGCGATGGATCAAATTGTCGATGCCTGCCCCGAAATGGCAGACACAAAATGCCGCGTATCTTATTCCGCCAGTTCATCCATCGCGCGGCAGATTTCTGCAGGCGCGCCAGCGGACATATTCATCTCGGCCAATCAACGTTGGATGAGCCACCTATCCCAATGGAACCTGATAGAGCCCGACAGTGTTCGAGTGGTTGCATCGAATTCGCTGGTCGCGATCACTGCCGCTGATGTGACCGTGAGTGTTTCCAGTGAAAAAGAATTGCTGACGTTTTTGAAAAGCGACCGTATTGCGATCGGTGATCCGGAACATGTGCCCGCCGGAATCTATGCCGTCGACGCATTGATGAATTTGGGCTTTTGGGGTGATCTTCGAGGGCGCGCCCTTAGGATGCCAAATGTTCGCGCCGCGCTAACGGTTGTTGCCCGCAAAGAAGCGGGTGCAGGAATCGTGTATGCGACCGATGCGCTGATCAGTGACCGGGTCCAAGTGGTCTATGAATTTGATACGGCAATCCACGATACCATTCGCTATCCAGCAGGGCTGGTGAACGGGCGCAAGACGGATCAGGTGCGCCGCGTATTTGATCTGCTGACAGGTGATTTCGGGCGTAATGCTTTTCAGTCCGCAGGGTTTCGCCCTCCTCCTCCGTCATGAGTGATCTTGAACTCGAAGCCATCCGCCTCAGCCTTGAAGTCGCAACGGCGGCCGTTTTGGGCAGCTTGCCCATCGCGATCCTGGTCGCCTGGGTGTTGGCGCGCAAAGAATTTCCCGGCAAAAGTTTGTTGGACGGCATCGTCCATCTGCCGCTGATTTTACCCCCCGTTGTTGTCGGGTATTTGTTGCTGGTCACGTTGGGGCGTAATGGGGTCATCGGCGCGTTCTTGTTCGATATATTTGGGATCACGTTGGCGTTCACCTGGAAAGGTGCTGCGGTGGCTGCTGCCGTCGTGGCGTTCCCGTTGGTCGTCAGATCCATTCGTCTGTCGTTAGAGGCCGTCGACAGCGGACTGGAACAAGCCGCACGCACATTGGGGGCCAGTCCACTCCGCGTTTTTGCTACCGTCACCCTGCCCCTCGCCAGCCCCGGTATTTTGACGGGCGCGATCCTGGGCTTCGCACGTAGCCTGGGCGAGTTCGGGGCAACGATCACATTTGTGTCGAACATTCCCGGCGAAACGCGCACGTTACCGATTGCCCTTTATACCCTGACCCAGGTTCCGGATGGCGAAACCGGGGCTGTTCGGTTGGTGGTGATTTCCATCGCCGTCGCACTTGCGGCCCTCATCTTATCTGAGATCATCGCGCGCCGATTAAAGGCGAGATTGGGATCATGATCACAACCCTGGACCCTAATGTGATTGACGTTGATATCGAATGTACACGGGGTGACTTTCACCTGCGTACCAAGTTCGTATCCGAAGACCGCGTCATCGCATTATTTGGACGATCCGGATCGGGCAAGACCAGCATCGTGCAGTGCCTCGCCGGATTGTTGAAACCATCCGCCGGGTATATCCGCATCGCGGGTGAAACGCTTTTCGATGCGTCGGCGCGGATCAATGTGCGCCCTGAAAAACGTCGGATCGGATATGTGTTCCAAGATGCGCGTTTGTTTCCGCATCTGCGGGTGCGCGGAAATCTGACATACGGCATGAACTTACTGCCCGCAGATGAACGCCGACACGCACCTGAGGAAATTGCCGAGATGCTGGGTATCGATGGCTTGATGAACAGATTGCCATCGACATTGTCGGGGGGTGAACGTCAGCGCGTCGCGATTGGTCGCGCCCTGCTCGCCAGTCCGAAATTGTTGTTGATGGATGAGCCACTTTCCTCGCTCGACAACGACCGTAAATCCGAAATCATGCCATTCATTGAAAACCTGCGTGATCAATTGGGCGTCCCCATCGTCTATGTCAGTCACGCCATCGAAGAAGTCGTACGTCTGGCCGATACCATGGTCGTGCTGGCTGACGGTAAAACCCTGGCGACAGGCGACGTCGAAGACATCATGAGCCGCCTTGATCTTCGCCCCCACACCGGGCGGTTCGAAGCCGGTGCGGTTATCAATGTCTGGGTGATCGGGCACGACGCACCAAACATGCTGACCGAATTGGGGTTCGGTGCCGGATCAATCTGGGTCCCGAAATTAGAGTTTGAGCGCGGCACCCCGCTTCGCCTCAGGCTCCGTGCGCGCGATGTCAGCTTGTCGTTGGTCACACTAGAAAAAAGCGCGACGTTGAATGTGTTTCAAGGACGCGTGGTGGATATCGAAGACGTCTCCACCGTGCGCAGTCCGCACGTCGATGTGTTGGTCAACATCGGTGCACCGATCATCGCCCGGATTGCCCGCAAGGCGCTTGCAGATTTGGATATCAAAAACGGCGACACCGTATTCGCATCCGTCAAAACATCGGCGATTGATCGCCAAAGCTTGGGCCTGGGGCGTCGTCGGAAATAAAAATAAAAAACCTGCGGTGATGTGGCGTTATCTTGGCAATCCGCGCACCCAGAGCGTTGTGATCAACCCGGCAATCGAGACGACCAGCATCAAGCTCAATAACATGATGGGTGCATTCGCCTGATCAATCAGGATGCCCGCCACCGACGTTAGGATCGCACCACCACCCAACATAAGTGCTCCACTGAAACCCGCTGCACTGCCTGCAATTTTGGGTCGTACCGACAGCATGCCTGCATTGCTGCTGGGGATCGTAATGCCGTTGCCAAGGCCGACCAGAATGGTTGCACCAAAATACATGAGCGAACTGACATCCCCGGTAAGGACCATTGCCAATCCGATGCATAACCCGATGCATGCAACGATGCGACCGATCAGCATCGTGGTGGTGATATCGAACCTGGATGCGCTCAGCCCCGAAATCAAACTTCCGACAAGAAAACCGCCCGTGATACTGCCGATGAAAAAACCAAGCTCGGCAGTCGAGACCTGGAATGTGAATTGCGCCACCAACGG
>DGNZ01000115.1 GCA_002389175.1 Rhodospirillaceae bacterium UBA4479
GTTCCTGCTCCGAACGCAGATTCAAAATAGTGGCATACCCCCGCGCTTTTAACCAAGGTACAGCGGAAAGCTCGGTGGCGCCCCCAAAAGCGATCATAGGACCGGTTTCAACCCTGCTCAGGGGAAGTTCTGAGAAGCCCTTGATGAATGCGTCTGGGGCGGACTGATCTGCTAAACTTGGAAGACTAACAGTAATCAATAACAAGCCGACGTAACGCAGATTCAAACAGCAATTTAAGCGCCAGCGGATCATTACACTATCTTCAGCTCTGCTCCGGCCAATTCCATGAACCACCCTCAAGAATTCAGTGATTGCACTCATCCCTGTCGTATGACCCTAACGAATAGCGAGTTATCGCTGTGTATGCGGCTGTCCAACACCCTAACCGCCCTCCCAACAAGCTCGACCCGCTTAAACCCTTTAAGAATCTCCTCCCAGGCAATGCGCAATTGCAATTCTGCCAAGCCATAGCTCATACAGAAATGGATGCCAAATTCGGAGGATAAATCGTGGCGAAGACGGTCAACATCAGACCAAAACGTATCCAATTTAGACAGCTGCGGTTGGCTCACATCGATTTTCTGCAATCGCACAGACATTGGATCGGTCACCGAAAATTCAAGCTCAAGCGTTGAGTTAGCAGAATTGGAATCCGTTTCAGTGGTCTTCATCCTTTGCTCCCCAATGGAACTTCACCCCGCACAGTCACTCGTCTCATGTCACGCGCCGCATCACCGTAATCATGCACCGCGAAGTGCATCACACACCGGTTATCCCATATGACCACGTCGTTAGCCTGCCATCGATGACGCATCGAGATATCAGAAGAAGAACCTGCCGCAACTAGATAGTTCAGCAGAGGCCGACTTTCTTCCCTGGTCATATTTTCAAAATATTGCGTAAAGCCCGCATTGACGTACAGAGCCTCTCGACCTGTTTCAGGGTGTTTGCGGACAACAGGATGCGTGGCAGTTAATTGATAATTGATATGGACTGCGTTCATGGGGCGCAGCACGTTACGCAGTCCCTCTGACAGGGATTCAAAGGCAGCATATTGGCTGGCCCATAGAGTATCGCCACCAAGTTCCGGCACATCGACAGCACGCAAGATTGAGATCGAAGGTGGTCGATCATCGCAACTCACATCAGAGTGCCAAACTTCCGTCACAGTTTTTGATTTACCGCGATTTTTTATAATGAGCTCTTCCGGGTGCTCATCACGATCAGATAAAGCGGGATGCACATGCAACTCACCAAAACGTCTCCCGAGCGCCAGTTGGCTGTCCCGCGTTAAGGATTGGCCTCTAAACACTAAAACTTGGTGTTGCCATAAACCACTTTGAATGTCGATAAAGGTTGATGCATCAGCAGTCGCCAAATCCACATCATGAATTTGGGCACCGATGTTCACCGTCAGCGGCTCGATTCTCATCTTCACTCCCCTATTTTTGGAACAAACTCAGCGGTTTCTGATTGCCAAAAACGAGATACCAAACCCCATGACCTGAGAGGTTAATCGGGTTGATATTTATAGCTTTTTCTCGCCAAACGCACCCTGACTGATCCCCATCGCAATGCTCGTTATCAATACGACCATCTTACGCCTGCTTAAATCCTGCCCCAATACAAACAATTGAACCACCCCCAGCGGAATGTTTAAATCCAAACAAGCTAGGCGCCGTTTCAATGGAATCTCAAAGCGCAAACCATCCGACACAGAGGCCAAACGATGGATATCCTACTCCCAATGTTCGCAATGATCATGCTGACGGCAGCTGTGAGCATTCTGCTCCTGGTTTCTCGCTTGCCCGCCATTATTCGGCATTTCGGGCACTTACAAGGCGCGATGCACTCAGATGAACTGCGACCTAAATTGTCGCCGCGAATGCGTTTCATTACCGACAACTACAATCATTTGTTTGAGCAGCCCGTACTGTTTTATGCGTTGGTCGCCTATCTGCATTTGAGTGACACGGCAGATGTGCTTCAAGTACAGATGGCCTGGTTGTATGTTGCATCGCGCGCGATTCATTCCCTGATTCATCTAACCAATAATAACGTGTCAGCACGTGCGCTGACCTTTGTGATTTCGATGATGATCCTCATCGGCATGATCTTGCGCGCTGGCCTTGCGCTGCTAATCAGTTAAACCGCCTCGCCGAGATCGACGCGTGACCCGTTATCAGCTCTGCCCTTGTTTGGGCTATCGGCTGAGTCAACCGAGGCGTTCAGGTTGTAGGCTGTTGGGCCGATAAAGTCTCTCTAAGTGTCGCAAACTCCTGCGAGCTAGACCCATCCTTGATATACGTCAAAGACAGCGCCTTACCCTACGGCTTATTGAGTTCGCAGCGCTTGTTCGAGTTCAATCGCCGCCTCATCATCCGGGCGCAGAGCGCGAGTCGTCTCGATATCAATTCTCTGAATGATGCCCGTAAACGGAAAAGGGGCATTAAATGCTTCAGATACCCCGGTTGGGTTGCTACCGATATCCATGCCGACCGAACTAATCATCACAGGAACATTTGGCACCACCCCCTCCCCCACGGTTTCGTCATTGATTTTAAGCGTCACGCGCGCGGGCCCTTTCGAAACGCGCTGCTGGCTGACCGAGACCAGCACGTCTCCTGCGGGTACCGGCTGAGACGAAGCAATCACAGTGTGCTCAGTAAACGCGTTGTGGTCATAGATGAGCTGCCCATCTTTAAAGTAAATGCAAAGGCCATTATTGACAGTTCCAACAGCAAGCAGGACACCATCCGGACGGGTGTTACATCGCAGGCGCGCTTGAAGATTCCAGGACCTGGCCCCAAAGGGCGGCGTGCTATCGGTTGGAATCCTATCGAGCGGCGGAAAATAAACAAAATGCTCTCTGGCTCTCGGGGTTCCAGGCTGGGGTCTGCCTGCAAACAAGCCAGTGTTTTGATTGGTCTCAATGGGAAGCACGCCGTAAATTTCCGCCTCAGACCAAAACAGCTCAACCATCGCGGCCAGTTTTTCCGGATGCGAGGCGGCAAGATCGTGGCACTCAGAGAAGTCTTCGTCCAAGTGATAAAGCTCCCAAACGTCTTCGTCCAAGCTCCGGCGAGCTCGGTGATAGGTCACGGCTTTCCATCCATCCGACCAGATGCCGCGATGCCCAAACATTTCGAAATACTGAGCAGGCTTGCGCGTTGGTAAGACTTGAACGTCCTCGGCCTCACGGTCGAACGTATATCGCATGGAGACACCTTCGATCGGTTGTTGAGCAATACCCTTAAAAGCATCCGGCATGGCGTAGCCGCAGATCTCCATAATTGTCGGCATAATGTCAGTGATGTGATGGAATTGTTGCCTGATCTGGCCGTTACAAGCAGGGTCGATGCCATTTGGCCACGACATAATGAGCGGATCCCGCACACCGCCACCGTGGGTATTCTGCTTATATCGTTTGGCCGGTGTGTTGCCAACTTGGGCCCAGCCCCATGGATAGTTGGTAAAACTTCGCCGCGTGCCAATGTCCTCGAGCCGGTTCGATGCCGACGCCATGTCTTCCGGGAGCCCATTGAAATGTCTGAATTCGTCCAGCACGCCCGTCTCATTACCCTCTTGGGAGGCGCCGTTGTCACTCGTTGCAATGACCAAGGTATTCTCCTTGAGGCCGAGTTCAGCAAGTGCGGCAAGCAAACGCCCGAGCTGCGCATCGGTATGATCTAAGAACGCAGCGAACGCCTCTTGGAGCTTGATCGCAAAGGCTTGCTCCCGAGCGCTGAGTTCCGTCCAAGGCCGGACCCCAGGGTTACGAGGTGCCAGCGCGGTGCCTTCAGGGATTATGCCAAGTTCAAGCTGTTTTGAATGAATACGCGCCCGCCAAATATCCCAGCCCTCGTCAAAGCGGCCTTTGTATTTAGCCAGGTATTCATCCGGCGCTTGATGCGGGGCATGGGTCGCGCCAAAAGGTAGATACAGATAGAACGGACGCTCAGGCACTAAAGAGACTTGGTTTCGAATCATCGCAATCGATTGATCGACAAGATCCTCCGACAGGTGGTAGCCGTCCTCGGGTCGTGCTGGTGGTGCGATCATATGGTTGTCTGCGTAGAGTTCGGGGTGAAACTGGTCCGTCTCGCCTTGCATAAAGCCATAGAAGCGATCAAACCCGCGTTGTAAAGGCCAGTCTGTGAATGGCCCGGCAGCGGACGCCTCTCGCATTGGCGCAAGATGCCACTTGCCCACACAATAGGTCGCCCAACCGTGATGCTGAAGCAATTCGGCGGTTGTCGCGGCTGAGGGGCTGATCCTGCCCCTCATATTTGGAAACCCAGTATCGAAATTTGATACGGCCCGCAT
>DGNZ01000079.1 GCA_002389175.1 Rhodospirillaceae bacterium UBA4479
CGCCCTGCCAGCGGTTGAAATTGGTTGCGGCATCGCCCGTCAATTTGGATGGGTCGCCAAGGGCTGCGAGGCGCACGGTATGTCCTCGGTTTTTCAGATAACGGGCCGCGACGTAGCCATCGCCGCCGTTATTCCCGGGTCCACAAAGCACCAGGATCGGACGACGCTTGGCCAGACGCGCTGCGGTCTCGGCCACCGCCCTGCCCGCGCGTTCCATCAAGGATAAGCCCGAAATACCGGCTTCGATGGCGGCTTGATCCGCGCGGCCCATTTCTTCGACGTTAAAAGTTCATTACCGATCATCAATTTACTCATTCTTCAAGACTACACCGCTATGCGTTCTGGTCCATAGTGTCATGCCGGATTGGTATCTTGCCTTGATGCATCTCAAGTGATCTTTGACGGACTTCAAAGACAAAGTGAGTGACGATGCGTGTTTGTGTCCTAGGTGCCGGGGTAATCGGCGTGACCACGGCCTATTTCCTGGCGCAGGAGGGGCACGAGGTGACGGTGATCGACCGTGCCCCCAGCGTAGGGTTAGAGACCAGTTTTGCCAACGGCGGGCAGATATCCGTCAGTCATTCTGATCCTTGGGCGTCGCCGCAAAACCTTCGCAAGGTTTTGCGTTGGTTGGGCGATCCTGATGCACCGTTGGCGTTCAAGTTTTCTGCCGATCCCGCACTTTGGCGGTGGCTCGGGTTATTCTTGCGGAATTGCACATCCCATCGCGCGGTCATTAATGCCGAACGCATGCTGCGTGTGGCGCAGTATTCACAGGCGATACGAAACCAACTGATCGCAGATACCGATCTTGAACATAATCAGCAATCTAGCGGAATCCTGCATGTTTATCGCGATCCCACGAGCTACGATGAGGCGGTGATGCGTGCCGAGCGTACGACCGAACTTGGCTGCAAACGCGTGCCCGTCAGTATTCCTCAGGCATTGGAAATCGAACCCGCCCTATCCGACGTAGCACCCGATCTGGCCGGGGTGATTTACGCCCCCGATGATCAAAGTGGCGATGCCCATCAATTTACCGACCAGTTGGGGGCCGTGTGCAGGCAAGCTGGTGTCGCATTCCAGTTTGAAACGACGATAGAGCGGATTGATGTTGATAACGGACGTGTGCGTGGCGTCATCACAGACAAGGGGCGTGTGGATGCCGATGCTATTGTGGTGGCGCTTGGCAGTTATGCGCCGTTGATTCTAAAGCCCCTGGGCATTCGCCTGCCTGTCTACCCTGCCAAAGGTTATTCAGTGACACTTCCGGTTGGTGAAGATCACATCGCACCCACGACGGCGCTGATCGATGATGAACATAAGATCGTCTATTCCCGGCTGGGCAATCGATTGCGTGCGGCAGGTTTGGCCGAGACTGTAGGCTACGACACCAACATCCATGAAGCGCGGGCTAAATTGGTCTTGAAGCACGTCCTGAATCTATTTCCCCATGCGGGGGATGCATCGGATGTTGAGTATTGGACGGGGCTACGCCCGCAAACACCGGACAGTGTGCCGATTTTAGGTGAGACACCGATAAGGGGGCTGTATTTGAATGCTGGGCACGGCACGCTGGGGTGGACCATGGCGGCGGGATCGGGGCGTATCATTGCTGATATCATCGCTGAACGATCACCTGAAATCGATACATCTGATTTGGGATTGGCGCGGTTTTAAGGGCGTTTCTTTTGCGCAGCCTGCCAGCGCTGGAAATCCGCGCCATCGTCTACATCGATAAGGGGCTCCAGAAGCGCAACTTTGGCGCCTTTCAGGTTCGCCATGGTATCTGAAAGCGCATGTGGTCCAGACCAGCGGACGTTTTTGAATATCTTGCGCACTTTTGGGGATCGTTTCAGCCCCACCAACCAATATCCGCCATCATCGGCCTGCCCAAACACGGCATCGTGACTGCCAAGGGCATCAAACGCGTCCGCGATGTGTTTGGGTTCGATCCCCGGGATGTCGGCGCCCACGATGATCACGGGCCCATGCGGCATCAGGTCAAACGTGCGTTGCATCCGATCACCCAGATCACCCTGCCCTTGTGGCGCTTGGTCGATGTGTGCAGGCCATACAGGTGATCCGACAGCGGTATCGGGGGCGACCGCAATGACGGTGTTCCAGCGTGAATCATCGCTTAAACGACTTAGTAAGCCCGCCAATGCGTGACGAAAGAAACCCCACGCCGCGACGGTGCCGATATCCTTGGCCAAACGTGTCTTAACCCGACCCATGCGCGGGGCCTTGGCGAATACAACAAGATGACGGTTCATGCATGCGCTCATTCTATTTGTATAACCTGGCGATCATATCGACGGGTACGCCCAGGAAATAAAGACACAGGCACGTGATGTTCTTGGCCGGGCGTGCCCACCAACCGTCACGTTGGTAACGCACGGCTGACGTTACAGCAGCCGTTTCCAATTGGGTCAGACGCTTTGATCCAATCCGGTTGACCAGATCGACATCTTCCATCAGGGCCAGCTTTTTATACCCGCCCAAATGTTCGTAATATTGCTTCGATATCAACAACCCCTGATCGCCATAGGGTAATCCCAGAGTTTTGGCCCGCCAGTTCGCTAAATTTTCAACCCGCCGTGCGCTGGGATGGGGATCATTTAATGCCAGACGGAAATATGCCGCGCGAAAGTTGTTTTCAGGATCGCGCATGAACGCTTCGACCAAGGGAACCCAACCGGGTTGTGGTTGCGTATCGGCGTGCCAAAACAATATCCAGGTTTTCGATGCAGCAGCGCCGCCTGCCGCCATCTGTGCACCGCGTCCCCGCTTACCCGTGATCAGGCGCACGCCGGCAACTTCTGCGACTTCGGCGGTGCCATCCGTCGATCCGCCGTCGACCACGACGACTTCCCATTCGGGTGGACGCAAGGAAATATCATCCAGCGTACGCTGAAGCGCGTCGCGACAATTTAGGGTGGGAATGACAATGCTGAGCATAACGGTGATTTTCTCAGATAAGACGAGATTCCGCCATGCACTTAAACTTTAGAGCTCAAAACCGCCACAAAAAAAGGCGACCCAACGCATATCTGCTGGATCGCCTTAGAAAGTTTCGCCGGAGCGGGATGGTGCCCGGCGAAACGAAATCGGCTTAGCGTGACTGGAACATCCGTTCGACCAGAAGAACCACTTTATAAGCAGCTTCTGAGATCATTTGAGAGATGCTGGATTGTGTGTTGATGTTTTGAAAAGTAGTCATGGTCTTGTTCCTTGTTAGAGAAGCGGTTTGTTCGAATTGTATTTAGCGTGACCGGATCATTCGTTCGACCAGAAGAACCACTTTGTAAGCAGCTTCTGAGATCATTTGGGAAACGCTGATTTGAGTGTTGGTGTTTTCGAAAGTTGTCATGGTCTTGCTCCTAAATGGTGGGGCCGTTCGTGTGGCCTGTTGAGATCATATGTACTGCTAAGCGGGTTCTGCGACAAACGATTAATTTTCATGGACCTGTTAGTAAAACTAAACTATAAAGATGTATGAGAAAACTCCCGCCCCTTAATGGTCTTCGGGCTTTTGAAGCCGCCGCTCGGCACTTAAGCTTTAGCCGTGCTGCTGAGGAATTGTTTGTCACGCCTGCTGCAATTAGTCATCAAATCAAAGGGTTAGAAGATTTCTTGGGCGTCACGTTATTCAAGCGCATGCCTCGCGCTGTGATCCTGACCGAAGAAGCACAGACCGTACTGCCGTCCGTGACTGAGGCTTTTGATAAGTTGGATCAAGCCGCAGAACTGTTGATGGATAATAAGGCTTCTGGGGTGCTGACGGTGACGTCTGCACCGACCTTTGCGGCAAAGTGGTTGCTGCCGAATTTAGACAGTTTCTCGGCCCTGTATCCTGATATTTCCGTGCGTTTGGATGCCCGATTGGAAACCGTCGATTTTGACCGCGAAGGTGTCGATGTCGGCGTCCGACTGGGCGGCGGTAAATATCCAGGCATGCGTTCAGATTGCTTATTCGCAGAAACCGTCGTTGCGGTGTGCCATCCAAAAATGATGGAAGGGCCGAATCCATTGAAAGAACCATCGGACTTAAAATACCACACGCTGTTGCACGTGGATTGGGGCAAAAAGATGGAAGATCCCCTACCCGATTGGAACATGTGGTTGAAATCGGCTGGCGTCGAAGATGTCGACCCGACCAAGGGACCTGTCTTTACAGTTGAAGATATGGCCATTGCCGCCGCTGCCCGTGGCAGCGGGATTGCGTTGGCATCAGTCTATGCCGTGCGCGAGGACATCGCCAAAGGCATTCTCGTCATGCCGTTCGCACGAAAGATGGAAGCTTCTGTTTCCTATTGGGTGGTTGCCCCCGAGCGCACAGCTGACAATGGCAAGGTAAAAGCCTTTCGCGACTGGATATTGGCAACTGCAAAGGAAACGGGCCTGACGAGTAGCTAAACAAAATCAGCGATTTTCTTAGCGGTCGCCTCGGCTGAACACCATCTTCTGATCCGCGAGGTCTTCTGAGGCATTGATGCATATCAATGCCCATGACGACGAATGGGCTTACTCTTATGTCGTAGTTTCAGATGTCTCAGCAGTTTACACAAATTGGAGACTAAGCTCATGCCGCACCGCAAACTTCATCACATTATTGCAGGCCAAGAACTGGTTTGCGTAAAACCAACAGACCTAGTCAGTGACTTGGTCGCGCTTATGCAAGGCAACCATGTGGGCTCCGCCTTGGTTTTGGAGGGTGATGAGATCAAAGGCATTTTCACCGGGAGCAATATGCTCAACCGGTTCATAAAGGCGGGCCTGGACCCAACCAACACGGCAGTTTCAGACGTTATGACGCCTAATCCTGTATGCCTTGATGGAAAAGAACACGGCATCGAATGTATTCGCGTGATGCGCGATGAATTAGCTTATAGAACTTAGCCCTCCGAAGGCAGAGGTCACAGGTTC
>DGNZ01000161.1 GCA_002389175.1 Rhodospirillaceae bacterium UBA4479
CAGCGGCATGGCATTTTATACCGGGGATAAATTTCCAAAGTGGCGCGGAAATGCATTTGTCGGCGCGTTAAAGTTCCGCCTGTTGGTAAGACTGACGCTGGACGGCGAAACCGTCGTTAGCGAAGAGCGATTCCTAAAGAACTTGGGCAAACGCATTCGCGCCGTCGTGAATGGTCCGGACGGGTATTTATATTTGCTGGTTGATCATGACCCCGGGCAGATTATCCGGTTGGAGCCCGCATCTTAAGTCCTATTGGGATTTTTCTTTTTCCGCATTTCGGACCGTTTCCCGACGCGCGATATAGAACCCGCTGGCAAAAATCACAGCCCCACCAACCCAGGTTGTGAAGGTTGGGGTTTCCGAAAATATGACAAATGCGATCAGTGACACCCAGACGAGTTTCATAAAATCAAAGGGCATGATCACCCCAATATCAGCCTCGTGAAATGCCTGCGCTAATAGGTACTGTGACGCCCCACCTGCAAACCCGATCATCGCCATCCAGCCCAATTCAGTCCACGTCGGCCACCCCCATACAAACAGGGCGGGGATCAATGAAATCGGCGTCATCAACACCGACATATAAACGACCATGGTGACACTGCTGTCCGTGCGGCTGAGCGACTTAATCATCAACAACCCCCCCGCCCACATCGTGGCCGCAAGCAAGGTCAACCCGTGCCCCGTTGATACGGTATGAAACCCTGGCTGCAAGATAATCAACGCCCCGACAAACCCGATCAGAATTGCAGACCAACGCCGAAGCCCCACCACTTCGCGGAAAATCAAAACACTCAAAATCGTCGCAAAGATCGGTGCTGTGAACCCAAGCGCCACCACTTCTGAAAGCGGTGTAATGCTGACCGCCGTGAACCAGACAAACATATTGACCACATTCAACCCCGCACGCCCCGCATGAAGCGGCAGGCGCGTGGTCTTAAATGCGACCATCCCCACACGCCACAGCAGTGGCGCGACGAATAAGAACGCGAACAAGTTCCGAAAGAACACCAGTTCAAACGGATGAACCGTTTCCGTCACGTGACGGGCAGCAGAATTCATCATGGCCGCCAGAAGCGTCGCGCCCAACATGAACATAATGCCGCGAATGGCACTCTGTTTCTTTTGATCAGATATGTCAGATGACACGGCAGGGGCTGCGTCAGATGGCTGCGTTTACGACGATTTCCACCAAAACCCCTGGACCCAACGGTGCACCAACGCATGCGCGCGCTGGACGAATAGTATCACCAAGCCAATCTAGCCAAACTTCATTCATTGCTGGCTTTTCGGACATATCGGACATGTAAATCGTGACCATCAACATTTTTGATTTATCGGTGCCGCATTTGGCCAGGCGGTCATCGATTTTTGCCAAGACCTCTTTGGTTTGTGCCGTAATATCGCCATCGCGATCACCAGCGGTCTGGCCACATACATATGCGATCCCGTTATGGATCGTCGCTTGGCTCAAAATCTCTCCAGAATCTAAATGCTCAACAGACATTTTAGCGTGCTCCCTTGTGTTTAATTTCGTTATTACGCGCCCAAGAAGAAGAACAAATCAAGTTTACGGCGCGCATCGCTACCTTGCGTCAGGCGCATAGACACGGTCAAATTGGTTTAAATCAATTCGAACAAATCGGTTCAAAAACGTGAAAATTCATATTCTTGATGATTGGTACGACACGCTTCGCAAGCTACCCAGCTACTCAAAGGTCGCGCATCATGACGTGACCATCTGGAATGATCATGTCGAAGATACTGGTGTGCTGGCAGAGCGCTTGGCCGATGCAGATGCCTTGGTTCTGTTCCGTGAACGCACGGCCATTCGCAAGCCATTGCTGGAAAAACTCCCTAAACTGCGGCTGATTTCTCAACGCAGTGTATATCCGCATATTGATGTTGATGACTGCACACGCCTTGGCATCATGCTGTGTTCCAGCCAGCACGCGAGTACGCCGTCCTATGCCACGGTGGAACTGACATGGGCGCTTATGCTGGCTGCGATGCGATTGATCCCACAACAGATGAAATCCCTGCAATCGGGTGAATGGCAGATGGGGGTTGGACGCTCCCTTCGAGGGAAAACACTGGGCATTTATGGGTATGGTCGCATCGGCAGTGCCGTCGCAAAAATGGCAGAAGCATTCGCCATGCCCGTTCAGGTATGGGGCGGTGAAGGGTCATTGGAACGGGCGCAAGCCGATGGGTTCCATGTCCCTGAAAGCCGTGAAGCATTCTTTGCCACCAGCGACATCGTATCCCTGCATGTTCGGTTATACCCTGCCACTCGCGGTATCATCACCGCCGAAGACTTGAGCCACATGCAGCCGACCGCTTTGATAGTTAATACAAGTCGCGCACCCTTGATTGAGCCGAATGCGCTGGTAAATGCCCTGCAGTCGGGTCGACCCGGCATGTCCGCCGTCGATGTATACGAATCAGAACCCTTAACCGATACATCGCACCCCCTGCTGAATATGCCAAATGTGGTCTGCACGCCGCACATAGGCTATGTGACCGAGGATGAATACGAAGTGCAGTTCACGGAAATCTTCGACCAAATTGTGGCGTTTGATGATGGCGCACCGATCAACGTCATCAATACGGATGTGGTTTTAAGACATTAAAGGAATAATCTGCTCGTCATCCCGGGCGAGCATATGCGAGACCCGGGACCTTGTCCGCCTCTCAAATATCCTATCCGCTGTATTATGATCCCGGATCAAGTCCGGGACGACGCTTAATTTTTATCCTTTTCTTGATTAAATCGCCCCAACACCCTAGGTTCCGCGCGCCTGATCACCTAACCGAATGGACATCATGAGCGACATAAAAGACTTCGCCGAACAATCAAACGCGTGGCCCTTTCAAGAGGCCCGCCAGATCACTAAACGTCTTTCGAACAAGACGCCTGAAAAGGGATATGTGTTGTTTGAAACCGGCTACGGCCCATCTGGCCTGCCGCATATCGGCACCTTTGGCGAAGTTGCCCGGACGTCTTGGGTCCGCCATGCGTTCCATCAACTATCGGATATTCCAACGAAACTGTTCGCGTTTTCCGACGACATGGACGGCTTACGTAAAGTTCCAGACAATATCCCAAACAAAGAATTGCTGGAGCCGCATCTTGGCAAACCGCTGACTCAAGTCCCTGACCCGTTCGGCACACATCCAAGTTTTGGTGAGCATAATAACGCGCGCCTGCAACAATTCCTGGATGATTTTGGATTTCAGTACGACTTCGTCAGTTCGACAGAACAGTATAGAGCGGGCCGGTTCGACGAAACGCTCCTGAAAATTTTGAAGAATTATGACGCTATTATAAACGTCATCCTGCCGACGTTGGGCGAAGAACGTCGCCGTACTTATTCGCCGTTCCTGCCGATTTGCCCGAAAACAGGGATCGTATTGCAGGTCCCGGTCATCGAACAAAACGTCGATGCGGGCACCATCGTCTATCAAGAAGATGACGGCACAAAAACCGAAGTGCCCGTGACTGGCGGTCATGTGAAGCTACAATGGAAAGCCGACTGGGCGATGCGTTGGGCAGCGTTGGATGTCGATTACGAAATGTCCGGCAAAGATCTGATCGAAAGCGTGAACTTGTCTGGGAAAATCTGTCGCATTTTAGGCGGCAAGCCTCCTGCTGGATTTTCATACGAGCTTTTCTTGGATGAAAACGGCGAGAAAATTTCTAAATCCAAAGGCAACGGCCTGACGGCAGAGGAATGGTTGCGCTATGCCCCACCCGAGAGCCTGTCGTATTTCATGTTCCAAAAACCAAAGGCCGCCAAACGGCTTTATTTCGATGTGATCCCGCGCCAGGTCGATGAATACACCCGAATGCTGGAAGCCTACGACACGCAGGAACCAAAAAAGCAGATCGATAACCCCGCTTGGTTTATTCACATGGGTGAACCAACGTCGGAACGTGCGCACCTGTCGTTCAATATTTTGCTCAACCTTGCCAACGTCTGTCACACCGAAGACAAATCCGTTTTGTGGCATTTCATCAGTCGCTATCGCCCGGATGCGAGTCCCGATACAGCGCCGATGCTGGACCGCTTGGTCGGTTATGCGATCAATTATTACCAAGATTTCGTTCGCCCCAGCAAAGAGTACCGCAAGGCAACCGATGACGAGCGCGCGGCATTGCAGGATTTGGCCGAACGCCTTCGCGCCCTGCCCGCCGATGCAGATGCCGAAGCGATCCAAACCGAAGTTTATGAAGTTGGTAAGGGCGATGCATTTGCCGAACTCAAGGATTGGTTTAAGGCGCTATATGAAATCTTGCTCGGCCAAAGCCAAGGCCCGCGCATGGGGTCATTCATCGCGCTTTATGGTCGTGACGAATCATTGCAACTGATCGAACGCGCCATCAACGGTGACGATTTAGCGGCGTAAATTAACCGTCTGCGTTAATGCGTTGGATAATCGCGTCACGAACAACGTCGGCAAGCGCATTATCGGACTGACATGTTCCTGCGTTCCGGTGGCCACCGCCCCCATAGGTCAGCATCAATTCACCAATGTTGGTATTCGAGGTTCTGTTGAAGATCGATTTACCGACGGCAAAGACGGTGTTTTGTTGCGCGCGCCCCCAAAGAACATGCATCGAAATATTGCAATCTGGGAACAGTGCATAAACCATGAAGCGGTTCACAACATAGATTTGCTCTTCTTCGCGAAGATCAAGCACCACTAAATTTCCGTGCACCGTCGTGCATCGTTTGATCTGTTCTTTGGCCAGCTCTTCATGTTCGCGGTACAGGTCGACGCGTTCTTTGACGTCAGGATGTTCCAAAATGTCATCGATATCGTAACGCCTACAGTAATCGATCAACGACATCATCAGTTCGTAGTTCGGGACACGGAACCCACGGTAACGGCCAAGGCCTGTTCTGGAATCCATGATGAAGTTCAAAAGCGGCCATCCCTCGGCATTTATCACTTCTTCTTTATTGAACTGAGCCGCATCGCCCTTATCGACCGCGTCCATCATATCTACGGAAATGTCTGGAAAGCGTTTTTTACTGCCAAAGTAGTTATAGACGACGCGCGCTGCACTCGGTGCCAGCGGATCAATGATGTGGTTATCGTAGTGCTTGCCGAGTCGAGTAATCTCCGACAAATGGTGATCAAACGCCGCAAAGATACCTGGCGTATATGGCAAGTTCGTCGAGATATCGTCCTCAGAGACTTCAATCTCGCCTTCTTGCATCTGATTTGGGTGCACGAACAGGATATCGTTGATCAAATCCAATTCTTCAAGCAACACCGCACAGACCAGACCATCAAAGTCGCTTCGCGTGATCAGACGGAACATTTTTCCAGGGGGAAAATCGAGCCTGATCTCGTCGTTCCCCTCAATAGCCTCTTCTTCTTCAATCAACTCTTCGTCTTCGATCTCGCTTGGATCAATCTCATTGCCATCTTCATCAACGTAAACGATGTCAAAATCGTCATCGTCGTCGTCATCCAAGGCATCGACCAGTCGTGATACTTCCTCAGCGGCCTCTTCAGCTGTTTGAACTGTTTGTTCATCAGAGGCTACGGCTGAGTCTTCTGTATCTTCTGGTAAAAGGTCGGGGCGATCATAGGTCGCGACAGAAATGGGCGGCGGACCATCATCCACGGGCGGTGGAGTGAGCAACTGATTGCCGATATTCAAATTTGTATAAATGTCTTCATCCGAGTCGCCATCGTCTTCGGACGCGATTCTGTCGAATGCTTCCATCGTTTCATGCGGCGGGGCGGCTATGAAATCTGTGCTTCTCGAAAAGGATTCCTGAGGTCGATGCACCAACACGCCGATATCCAGCGAAGCCAGCCAATTCATGAAGTGCTCTACATTTTTATCGCGAAAACATGGCCCGGAACGGGGCGCCACAATATCAACAGCAAGCGGCGATACACGTTCCATCCAGTCATCACGGGCAACACCGGAAGCGAACCACGTTTCATGGAACGCGTTCATCGCATGACCTACCAATGAAAACTTCTCGCAGAATGGCGTATCATCCTCTGCCCATTTTCCCTCAGCAGTGCCAATATCACTGGTGTAAAGCACCCGCGTGATAGGATCGTACAAAGTGAGCGAGGCCGCAGTCGGTAAATATGGTGCCGCTATCAAATGCAGCGCAGAGCCGTCAGCCAAGGCGACTTCGCCACCATTTTCTGACACAGGCCGGATTTCTAATTCCGGGTCAATATGCAGCAATTCAGGTGCAATCGCCTCTGCCGCATAAATCGGCGTATCATAACCCAAAACTTCGGCCCATAACCCGATGCTACCGCACGAGTGGGCCCCACCTTGGGTAATCACGATGCCAGAAATCTTAGAAAGATCGATTTTTTCGGTTACAGCGTTAAGCAGAGCCCCAAAATCACCCGGCCCGCCTGGATCAATAAGGATCGCTTCATCGCCTGAGCACACCACGTAATGGGTTGCAATACGCGCACCATTGGCCTGATCCACTGGCATTCTAAATGCCAGCCAGAGGTGTTCACCTTCTTCGGCCAATACGTGACAGAGCATCACAGACTCCCTAATCCCGAAGAGAGCTTACCGTCCCAAGACGAGCCCGCCAAGTAAGGAGATTGGGGATATCTGATGATAATATTCAGCTACTTTTACCTAGAATATCTTAATCGATAGAAGGAGGTGCGACACAAACCTGCTCGTAGTCATATCGTTCAGTGATCGTGCCTGCATGCTGGAACACATCCAAGATCACTTCATATGCATCACGGGTGATTTCGATTTGAGGTGTCCAGGTACCAAGTTTTTGATAAGTCCCAATGCAGTCTGCCAATACCGCTTCGTCGATATCAGGGAAATATGGCTTCTCGGCTTTGGCAATTTCTGCAGCTGGCGTCTCGTTCATGTACGCACGGGTTTTTTTGTAGGCCCGGGTAAACGCTTTTGCCATATCGGTTTCAAGCCATTCACGGGTTGCCGCCAAACTGGAAAATCCGCACGGACCGATCTGTGGGCCAACCATCGCGACGACATGACCGACACCATCTGCCTGTAATTGCTGTGGGAACGGGCCCTGTTGTTGCACATAAACGCCCTGGCCATCACGGAATGCCGCGTCGATATCCGCCGCACCGCCCGGCGTGACCGGGATAATTTTATCATAATCGATCCCCGCCTTGTGACATGCATAGCGGAACATGGCGTTGGGTTGCCCCGCCTTAAACATTACAACTTCGGCACCTTCTAGCTTATCCCACGTAAAATCTGGGTCGGCCTCGCGTCCCGTGATGAAAAAGCCATCCATCTCGTTGATTTGTGCGAAGTGCACAACGGGTGGCGTCAGACCATTTTTTAATGGTGTAAAACCCTGGCTTAGAGCTGATTGCACGACGTGCGCCGAACCATCAACCAGCACCTCAATCGCAGATTTTCCAGGTGGTGATATGGACCACTCTGCTTCCAATCCCTCTTCTGCCAAAAACCCGCCCGACATCGTTGAAATCAGCGGCGAATAAAATGCAGAAAACAGTGTGAACTGGATGTTGATTTTTTCCATGGAACCCTTGGATGATTATTCGTTAACACGATGTTTTCACAGCATCGGATCAAGTTCAACCAAAGCCCATGAAAAAAGGCCGGCACATCCAGCACCGGCCTTCTTCAATCTCGATATCGAGACGTTTTTAAGCAGCAGCGCGGATCGCAGCAGCTTTAACACCGTCATTCACATGCTCTTCGAATTGAACGAAGTTCTCTGCGAAAAGATGGGTCAGGGCACGTGCTTGCGCATCGTAAGCAGCACTATCAGCCCAGGTGTTTTTAGGATTGAGCACCTCGTCCGGCACGCCAGGGCAACTCGTCGGAACCATAACGCCGAAGTTTGGATCTTGAACGAATTCGACTGATTCCAAACTACCATCCAATGCGGCATTCAGCATAGCACGCGTATGGGCGATTTTCATCCGATCACCAACACCATAAGCACCACCAGACCACCCCGTATTCACGAGCCAGCATTTAGCATTTTGAGCCGCCATTTTGTCGCCCAAGAGCTTGGCGTAGACCGTCGGATGACGCGGCATGAACGGCGCACCGAAACAGGTCGAGAACGTCGCCGAAGGTTCCTTGAGGCCCCGTTCGGTGCCAGCAACCTTAGCGGTATACCCAGATAGGAAGTGGTACATCGCCTGTTCAGGTGTCAATTGGCTGATCGGAGGCAAAACACCAAATGCATCACATGTCAGCATGACGATGTTCTGCGGTAGACCACCCTGGCTTGTTGGAGAGGCATTTGGGATTTTATCGATGTTGTACGACAAACGACCGTTTTCGGTATTCGACGTATCAAAGAAATCATAAACCCGTGTGTTCGGGTCCATCGCAACGTTTTCAACGATGGTGCCAAATTCAGATGCAACAGCGAAAATCTCAGGCTCTGTTTCAGCAGTTAGATTAATCGATTTGGCGTAGCAACCGCCTTCGAAGTTGAACACACCGTTTGGCGTCCAACCATGCTCGTCATCACCGATCAATG
>DGNZ01000114.1 GCA_002389175.1 Rhodospirillaceae bacterium UBA4479
ACTTGAAGACACCCACATTGATTTGTCAGGGCGAACGCGACCCGTTTGGCACGACAGCCGAGGTGCCAAACTATCCATTATCAAAAACCATATCGATACACTGGTTGCCGGATGGGGATCACGGCCTGAAACCACGCAAGAAATCAGGCCACACCGAAGAAGAAAACATTCGATCGGCTACGGATGCGATGGTCGCGTTTATGCGTGAAATCTAATAGCTAATAAAGAGAACCAAAGGACGATCGAATGAAACTCGACCATATCAATATTGTGACACCGGATTTGGATGCCACCATTGCATTTTTTGACGATATTTTGGGCCTCAAAGAAGGGCCGCGCCCTAGTTTTAAATTTCCGGGCGCATGGCTATACGGCGATGCCCATACGCCGGCCTTGATCCATTTGAACCAAGGCGAGGATACGCTCGGGGCCACGGGAAATATTGATCACGTGGCGCTGAAGGGTGAAGATTTTGACGGCTTACTCGAAAAACTGACATCACGCGGATATGAGTATGATAGCCGTGTTGTCCCTGGAACAGGTGTGCGGCAGGTTTGCTTCATGGCACCGTTCGGCGTGAAAATTGAAATCGATTTCGATCCAGTGACCCCAGAGAACACTGATTAAATGGCCGAAAATCCCGCCACGTTAAAGAAACGGTCCGTCAACATCGCGGGGCACGCCACCAGCGTTTCGATGGAAAACATTTTTTGGGATCGATTGTCCGACATCGCGTCAGCACGGGGTTCATCCGTCAGCGCCATCATCCGAGAAATCGATGCGGCGCGGACGGGTAATTTATCGAGTGCGCTCAGGGTTTATATCTTAGAGCACTCATAGCAGACACGCCCAATCATCCGCCCAAAAGACCACGCAGCAATTTTTCCGCAGGGTTAGATGATGGTTGCTGAGCAGGCGGTTGTTGCGCCGGGGGTTCTGATCCGGTGCCCTGACTTGGTGGTGCTGTTTGACTTGAAGAAGAATTCCCAGAACCGCCCCCCAGGATGCCTTGAATTAATCCGCCGACGCCGGGAACTTTCTTATCAAGTTTTTCCAATCCAGGAATTTTAATACCACCACTTTCTGATGATCCAATGGATTGAAGCTTAACGTTGGGCTTGTCGATATTCCCACTGACATGAAACGGGATCTCGCTTGGGATGCGAACCACATTCGCCAAGAGGCCACCGATAACACCCTGATCAAGGGCGACTTTCCCACCCACATCCATGGTCCATTGCGGTAAATTGATCGCCCCCGAAATTTTTCCATCATAAATATTCGACAGCATACGGGTGTCATTGGTCTTGATAATACCATTGTCGATAACGAACGTGCTGGTCACATTCGTATCGCCCAGCCCCGTTTTTGCGAATGCACCAAGGCCGGAGTTCAACAACTCAAAAATGCGCAGCAATGGACCCAGCGCCAAGCCGATGACGGGCATATCGGATATCGCGGCATCACCCTTAATCCCATTCACTTGGATAGCGCCTTTGCCATTCAGCAGGCTAACGTAATCGGCGACACTGTTACCAAGGGTGGCGACTTCTAGTCGTGTCGTCAGCTTACCCTTAGCGCCAGGCCCGCCAGCGGCCTTGGAGGCTTGACCAATGTCCATGTTCCCCAAGGTCACGAGGCCACTAATTTGTGATTGAGCCCCCGTCGCATTGACGATTGCGGACGATTGGAACGCGCCATCAAACACGGACCCTGTGAAATCTTTGACCGTCAGCACTTTGTTTTTCAACTCGGCGACCAGGTTCGCGTTATCCAAACGATAGCCATCGTAGGTAATCTTTGGCGAAGTCAGCGTGACGTCCGCATCGACTGCACCCAACCCAGCAAGATCGATGGGGGCCGGAGACCACCGTGGATGAACGTTTGCGATCAACTGGAAAAGGCCATTCGACCCCTGAGTCGGAAGTCGATATCCAGCAGGTATAATCCTTGGCTTTTCGCCTATTGGATTCAGCGATGCCGCCTTTTTTGCAGGCAAGAATGGATCAACAACGATTTCATTGGTCTGTAGCACGGCATTGATTTTGGGGCGGTCCCCCAAAAGCCGCACGTTGCCATCACCGCTGATATTGGCATTACCGACCTTGGCCAGCAGATCTGCAAAAGTCAGACCCGTGATGCCACCCTTAAGTCGGCTAGAGACAGATACGGCACCGATGTCGCCAGAAGGCGTATATGCAACACCCAAACGCCGCAGCAATGACACCGTATCGGCATGTTGCATATCAACCGCGAGATCGAACAAACTTCCCAATTCGAACGGGCTAACGATGCCAGTCGCATTTACGGTCGCTGCCATCGCTTTTAGTGTTGATGTGATGCCCGGCTTGTTCAGGGCGCCATTAACAGTGGTGGTGAATGATACATCGCCTAAATTTTTCGCAGAAACGGGCAACTCGATACCCACGATTTTTGCCAGCATCGCCGGGTCATTGACCTTAATATCGGTTTTAAGCACTTTGGCTTCTGGAATGCCGCCCAAGTTATTGAGTGCGCCCGAGAGAACAGAACTGACACCAGCAGCATTGCCAACCGAGACGTTGCGGATCGTCATATTGCCTGCAAGCAAACCAACATCCGCCTTGATATCTTTCATCGGAATGCCCGCAGCCGTCAGGGACTGCACGCTCACATTGATGTTGGCATCGATCTCAGCCAATGGGGCCAACGCCGCAAAGGGTCCGGATGCGGGCCGTGATGGCGCGGGTTGTGGGGTGGCATCGCTGTCACTTTGCGTGGTTGTCTGATCTGGTTGAGCGGCTGGCGCAGATTCTTGTTTCGCGCCCGTTGGCAGATAAGCATCCACATTGATCTTATCGATTTTGACCGTCGCGCCAATGCCTAGGCGATCACGCAGCGCAATATTTGCAGCCCCCACAATATTCGTCTCGTCAAAGGACAGCGAGAGTTGCTGTAAGGAGATATTCTTGTCCGTCCCCTTTGCTGCGGCTTTCAGGCGGATATTTCCAGGTTTCCCAGCAGGCAGCCCGGTTTTGACATCTGCCCATTTCAACAAACGTTCTAAGTCTTCGACGCTCGCCTCGATTGACGTGTCAAATGACGGCACACCATCCTTTGCTGTCAAAAAACCAAAGGCAGCGACATCGAGTTTCCCAGGACCTTGCAAGGTAAATTGGCTCAGCGTCACTTCGCCTTTGGCGAGTTGTGCGCTCAACACGACATTTTTGACCGCGTCGCCCCGCATGGATACCTCGCCGACACGTATGTTGGCGCTGACATCAATGCCATCAGGGAGGGCAAAGTTTGCCTCTGCATTTTCTGCTGTAGAGGTGCCAGTGGACGGGCTTGTTGGCGATGCAGCAGATGTGGATTGGCCGCCATCATTTGTATTCTTGGCTTTAGGCGCTGTTCCTGTTTTTTCCAGCCAGGGATCAACAGCCACTTTATCGATTTGAACTTCAGCGGTAATACGCGGTGTTTCCGAGAACTGGCCTTGAACAGAACCTTTGCCCATTGACCCACCAATATTGATATCAAAATCAGTGAATGTCAGATCAACACTGCTCGCATCAATATTACCACTCAGCGCGAAACGCTGTGAAAGCGGTTTCGGTAAATCCATATCGGGTGAAAACGCCTTGGCTAACGCAGCGATGTCATCAGCTGTAACGGCAAGACTGCCCGTAAAACGGGGCGCGGCATCTAAGCCGATAACGCTACCGTTGATTTTAATTTTCGCACGGTCGCCGCCAACACCAAAACTGGCATCAATGGGAAATGTGCGACCTTCAACAATCGTTCCAACATCTGCATCAAGACTTAACCGCAATCCACGGGCCAGCAACCCACCTTCTAAACTGTAGGGACCCTCGGTTAACGAAGCTGCCGCAATTTGCATATTGATGTCTTGGACCGTTTCAGAAACGTCAGATGCCGGATCCACATAGCTGATATATCCGTCAACAATTTCAAACGCATCAATGATAACTGCTGGAGCGCCACCATTTGTTGCAGGCGCGGGGGCAGCACCTTCAGCCGTTTGTTGATCTTGGGCGTCTGTTCCTGAAGCGGGTGGTGTGATCTCCCAAGTGGAACGACCATCGGCCAGAACTTCCAGATAAATACGAGGCTCAACCAAGCGAACCGTCTCGACCCGGACTTGTCCCGTGATCAGAGGCGCTAAGGCGACCTGGACTTCAACCGAGCGCAAAGAGACGAGGTCAGGGTTTGCGGCCCCCTCTAAGCTGCTCAGGGAAACTTTTTCAGCAACAAGCCTGGGGGCTGGCAGAATTCTGACGCTTATGTCGCCTGATATCATCAAATCCCGGCCGGTGAGTTGGTGAACTTGGCTTGTAATTTCAGATTTGTAGTTGTTCCAATTGATGAAACTCGAGATAGCTACGATCGCGACCAATGCAACTGCAATCAATCCGATCACTATGAAAATAGCGCGTTTCACTTAACTTTTTCTCCCGTTATCCCGAGGTTTTTGAATGATTATCGACAATCTTGAGATTGCCAGAAATATGCTGGGTGATCTTAGTCCTTCCGGGATTTGAGAGCAATCTAGCTTCGGTAACTGTTAAGTGACCAATATGGCCCGGAAATCGTTCACATTGGTGAATGTAGGGCCCGTGATCAGCAGGTCACCGATGTTTTGAAACAAAGAATAGGCATCGTTGGCTTCAAGGGCCGCATCTACAGATAAACCACTGGATTCTGCCCGCGTAAGCGTGGTGGGATCAATAAAAGCACCCGCATTATCTTCACTGCCATCGATACCGTCCGTATCACAGGCCACCGCATAAATACCATCGGCACCGTTGAGAGCATCTGCAACGCCAAGCAAATATTCCGTATTCCGGCCACCTCGACCGCTTCCTGTCATGGTCACGGTCGTCTCGCCACCAGATACAATCACACACGGTGTTGAACCCGGCCCTGTCCCTGCCTTGCAAGCGAGTGCAATTTTCGCATGTTCGCGGCCAAGGTCACGCGCCTCGCCTTCTAATTGATCGCCAAGGTCGACAACATTCAAGCCGTGCTCCACCGCAACCTCTGCGGCGGCGGCGATGCTTTTGTCAGGCTTGGCAGCGAAAACAAGTGTCGCCCGGTCAAAGATCGTATCACCCGGTTTTGGCGTTTCATCTTCAGCCTTATCCAAATGACGGCGGACTGAGTCCGGCACGGGCATCGCATACTTTTCGACGACGGCGCGCGCATCTGCAAATGTCGTTGGGTCTGGAACCGTTGGCCCCGAGGCAATGACCGCAGGATCATCACCGGGCACATCAGAAATCAACACGGTGATCAACGTCGCAGGAAAAGCGGCTTCTGCCAGGCGTCCACCCTTGATGGCACTTAGATGCTTTCGCACGGTATTCATTTCACCGATATCTGCACCGGACCGCAAAAGCAATCGATTGACCTCTTGCTTCTCTTCAAAACTGATGCCCTCAGCAGGTGCTGTCAAAAGCGCCGAGCCACCGCCGGAAATCAGGGCGATGATCAAGTCACCTTCGCCCGCCGCATTTGCAATCTCCACGATCCGTGCTGCCGCTTCACGCCCCGCTTCGTCAGGGACTGGATGCGATGCGCCAACAATCTCAATTTTATCGCATGCCACTTCATAGCCGTACCGGGTAACGACAAGGCCGCTCAAATCCGTATCTTTCCACGCCGCCTCTAACCCCTTTGCCATCGCCGCGGATGCCTTTCCGGCACCCAGCACAATTGCCTTTTTGGGCGCTGGCGG
>DGNZ01000379.1 GCA_002389175.1 Rhodospirillaceae bacterium UBA4479
GGCAACCCAAGGTCCGACCACCTCGTACGTCGTGCCGCCCGCCGCTTCAAGTTGGGTGCGCCCCTCTATCGCAGGATCGACCCCGAGAACATCGAGCCCCGCCTTCAGCAGGTTGGCCGCGTACGCACTGCCCATGATACCAAGGCCGATTATGCCAACTTTCATATGCCGCCCCCCATTTTACCGTTTGAGTCCGAACAGCTTCAGCGCCGTCAACCCTGCAACATTGGCCTTGTCTGCATCTGACAGATTGGACCCTGCGATGTGGCCAACGGGATCGTAGTCTGCCATGTCAAACGGATAGTCGCTGCCCATGATGATCTTGTCGGACCCATATTGGGCGACCAGATATTCTAGCTGGTGATTAGAAAAGACTACATTGTCGAAGTAAACCTTCTTTAGGTAATTTGTTGGCGGCTCGGGCAGGTTTGCCTCACAGTCGCGTCGTGCGCCCCATGCGTGATCGATCCGGCCGGAGTAGCTGGGCAAATACCCACCCCCATGCACTGCAAAAATCTTAAGGTCAGGCAGATCGCGCAACAGGCCGTTGAAGATGATGTAGTGCAGCGCTGTTGTCGTTTCGAGCGGATTTCCAATGACATTCTGGAAATAGTATTCAGAGTAACGCTTACCTTCGGTAAAGCCGTTGGGGTGAATCATCACAACCGCGCCAAGTTCTTCAGCCTTTTTCCAGAAGGGGCGGAACTTGTCGGCACTGATCTCTTCGCCGTCCATGTTGGTCAGTAACATCACCCCTTTGAGGCCAAGGCCCATCGCGCGTTCCAGTTCGGTCGCGGATTCTTCGGGATCTTGAAGCGGCACAGTCCCAAGACCAGCGAACCGATCAGGATCGCCTGATACCCATTCTGCCAAGCCGTCATTGACCATGCGTGACGCGATCGCCGCATGTTCAATCGGGGATTGGTAATAGCATTGGGGTGGGGGTGGGGCGACAATTTGAATATCAATGTTTTGTGCATCAAGAACGCGCAGGCGATCATCACGATCTTGCATCGCGACGGGGCCACGGTCGGCCTCCTGCTTGGCGTTGACCATGTTGGTTTCTTCGTTGGCGTGTTTGATCATTGCGATCCGTTTTGGATCGACGTGCGGCACCATGTACTTTGCCGCTTCCGGGATCAGCACATGGGCGTGGCTGTCTACTGTGGTCGTAGACAACTTGCCTATCGCAGGTGGCAGAGGGCGCGCCGAAGTTGGGCCGTAGCGGTTGATTTCATCGCCTAGGGTGGGCGTGTCGATGGTGCTGTGTGTCATGATGCGAATCCTATGATTTGTGCGTAATAGGCGACGTTTGTTGCGCCGGATGCCAACGCCCGGCGCAACAATCTTTGTTTAGTTGGCTTCGAGCCAAGCAGCTGCGGCAGCTTCGACCTGTGCTTTGTCAAAGTCGTTGGCCGCATCGATGTATGTGTCATTGAGGAAGGTCGAAACGTCGACTACATTTTTAATTGCACCCGATGACAGCATGCGTGGCTGAACAGATGTCCAAACGTCCGCCTGCAAATCACCCATCCGCTCGGTGGTGGAAATGTTCATTGGCAGAACGCCTTGGAACAGACCCATACCAGCGGCCTCGACTTCCCATTCTTCGGGAACTGCCGCACGCAGCATCGCCTCAACTGCATCAGGATTGGTTGCACCAACGTGCATTCCTTTGGACCATGCGCGGAAGAACCCTTCCATGGCCTCACGCTTTTCTTCGATCATGTCAGCGTTCATCGCCAAAGTATTAGCAGGACTGGCGAGCAGTTCTTCAGGCGTTACGGTATCAATCTCGATCCCGTTGGCGACAAGGGCCGCCCAGTCAAAGACAGACCCCGAAATCGCAGAGACGTTGCCGTCACGGATAGCTGCGGCCAGCGTTGGGCCACTTTCGCCCAGAACAACGGTTTGAACATCGTCAATCGAGTGGCCCGTGATATCGAGAGCCGCCTGCAAGAACGCGCGGTCACGGTCTGACACTAGACCCACAGTTGTCCCGACAAGGTCATCCATCGATGTATATTCGCCGCCAGCCAGAACTGCGATGCCTTCAGGTGCGTTCTGCATCACTTCGTATACAGTATTGATGTTGGCCCCTGCATTGATCGCATTGATCGTCTCGTTGGGGTCCAGCATTGCCAGATCAGCCTGACCGTTTTGAATGAATGCCACATACGGAATTGATGTGTCAGAAGGCAGCAGGTTGACCGTGATACCTTCATCTTCGAAATACCCAAGCGCTTCGCCAACAACGAGCGGGAAAAACACCGCAGAGCGAGGGGTTGGTTTGATTACGCTGATTACGGTGTCCTGCGCGAAACTTACGCTTGGCAACGCGGCAAAAGCTACAGCCGTTGACAGCATCGTTACTTTAAACATCTTCATTTTCTTTCCTCCTAGAAAAGTCGTTTGTGCGCGTCATTTCTTCGCCTGGGCGGCCCAGGTGCGTGCCCGTGCGCGGGACGCAGCCGCGCGCCGGGACTCACGACGCCAGAACACAATCCGGTCGTCGAGAAATTCCATCGAATAAAATAAGATCAGACCAATCACCGTCATGCTCAGAAGCGTCGCCAGTGACGCTGCCATGTTCAGTTGGAACGAAAAGCGGCTCATCAGGACACCGACGCCATCGGTGGCTTGCGCAAATTCCGCGACGACCGCGCCAATTAAGGCTGTCGTCAGGCCAATCTTGAAACCCGCGAACATCAGCGGAAGGGCCGCGGGGGCTCTCAGTTTACGAAATACTTGAACGTTAGACGCGCCGAGGGAATTAAACAATTCTTCGCGGTCTTCATCGACCTGAACCAGACCTGTTAAGGTGTTCACAAAGATCGGAAAGAATGAAATGATCGCTGCCAGTGCGATTTTTGACCCCATCCCGTAGCCGAACCAAGCGATAATCACGGGGGTCAATGCGATGCCGGGGGTTACGTTCAGCACAACGGCATAGGGCGTGACATACCGGCGGAAAGGGTCCCAAAGGGATGATGCAATCGCAAGACTTACGGCCACGCCTGCACCAATCGCAAAACCGACCACGGCCTCAGTTAGGGTGATGAAAAAATGCCGATAGATCGTGCCTTCGGTGATGTATAGTTCAACAATTGCACTCCATATTGCACTGGGACGGGGAATGATGATGGATGTAATTAAACCTGTAGCAACCGAGATTTCCCATGCGCCGATGATGACTGCGAACAGCACAAAATGGGGTAGGAACCGGACACCAATGTCCAGAATGCGGCCAGAGAGAGGGATCGGCTGATCAGACACGCTCATGGTTCCACCATCGTGCGTTTGCGTTTTGAGCTCATCCGTTCCCGCCCGCCTTCGTACTTCCAGTAGGCGATATAGTGATCGAGTTTTTCCATACCCTTGAAAATCAGGAAGCCGATGATCGTCAGGGTGAAAATGCAAGCAAAGGCCGATGCCATGTTTAGGTTACGCGTATACACGAGGATCAGTGAACCGATCCCCTTGTCGCGCTGGATGAATTCCGCAACCAATGCACCAGACAAGGCGGCGGTCAGTGCGAGGCGTTCGCCAGCC
>DGNZ01000127.1 GCA_002389175.1 Rhodospirillaceae bacterium UBA4479
GTCCGGCATGAAGTCGTTCAGAACAGCTTTATGAATGTTGACGATCCGATCACGATCAATACCGCCCCCGTAGCCCTGATAAGCCATGGTCGAGTCAGCAAAACGATCTGATATCACCCAGATGCCTTGATCTAATGCAGGAATGATCGTCTTCGCGACGTGAATTTCACGGGCAGCGTAATTCAACAATACTTCGGCCATCGGTGTCCATCGATCTACTGCGCCGGAAACCAATAATTCTCGGATGTCTTCAGACGCGGGTGCCCCACCCGGCTCACGCGTTGAAATGGCGCGAATGCCCGCACTTTCCAATGCAGCAATCAGACGCTTTACCTGGGTCGACTTACCGCCACCCTCGCCGCCTTCGAATGTGATGAACTTACCGCGTGCCACTCGAACCTCTTGGATTTACGTGGACTCGCCCCACAATAAGAATTCTAGCGCAGCACCCAATCGGCCGAACAGTCCCAATTGCTCAACGCCATTCCCTGCCATCAGCGGGACTTCGACAGTTTTGAAATTAGGTGCCTCTATGACCAGCTTTCCAACCTCTTGTCCTGCCACGATGGGGGCAGCTATCGGTGATTGGTAGCGCACTGAAACCTTCATATTGCGGCGCGATTTCTTGGACATGGTCAGCAGGACGTCTTGATTGATTTTCATTTCAACCGTCGGATCTGTGCCTAACCAAGTGGGTGCGATGTCGACCACTTCGCCCGTCTTGAATAACGAGTAGTTGCCGAATTCGCGAAATGCCCAATCCAGCAAACGAGCAGATTCAGTTGCGCGCGATTTCTTGCTGGGGAGACCATTGACCACCAGCACCAAGCGTTGATCATCTCGCTTGGCTGTTGCAGTCAGGCCGTATCCCGCTTCTTGGGTGTGTCCCGTTTTTAAGCCATCGGCACCCGGGAACCCGTAAATCAATGGATTCCGGTTGGTTTGGCGGATGCCGTTATAAGTGAATTCTTTAACCGAGTAATAATGATAATACTTTGGAAACGCCGTGACGATCTTATCCGCCAGAATAGCAAGATCACGTGCCGTCATGCGCTGTCCAGGATCCGGCCAACCTGTCGAATTGGCGAATGTGCTGTTTGCCATCCCGATCTCGCGCGCCTTTTCCGTCATCTGACGGGCAAAGGCTTCTTCGCTGCCCGCCAAATTCTCGGCGACCACGATGCAGGCATCGTTACCCGATTGGACGATGATACCCAGGATTAAATCTTCAACCCGGACTTCACTGTTGGGCGGTAAGAACATGGTGGAGCTACCGCTCGCAGCGCCACCCTTGCGCCATGCGTTTTCTGATACGCGGAACGTATCGTCGAGCGATACACGTCCCTCTTTTAGGCTTTCGAACAACAGATACACCGTCATGATTTTGCTCATCGATGCGGGTGGCATCGATTGATCAGCATTCTTGTCCAAAAGCACGGTACCAGTCGCGGTATCGAATAGAATGGCTTCGCGTGCTTGGGTATCGATGCCGCTGGCAGCATGAACGTGGTGTACATAGCTCACGGAAAAGGCACCGATAAGCATGACACCACCTACGACGCCACGCTTAATATAATTCATCACAAAACCCATCATTCGTTCACCGTAAAAATAAATAGTGTCCAGATCATGACGTCACTAATCGACGATGATCCGCGCATCCGGATAACCTGTTCCAACAACCTGCGCTAACACGGTATCGGCATCACCAACGCTGGCGATGGGGCCGACGCGCACCCGGAATAAATCTTTACCGTTGATCAGCACGCGATCCAAAAAGACGTTCCCCAGAGAGCTCAAACGTGCCCGAACTTTGTTGGCATTCTCAAACAAACCAAAGGCACCCGCCTGAACAAAGATCGACGTCGGCTCAACACGCTCTTGGCCAAGCCTTGGTTCTTTTTCAGCATTCGCGATCAAATCTTCTTGGCGCGCGATTTCAGCCGCTTGCGGGATCGGCGCAGGCGCAGATGACGGCACCGGAGTCACTGTCGATGTCGATCCAGACGCACCAACAAGGACAGGCAATGTTTCAGCGCTGACGGTGGCCTTTGGCATTTTATCGACCGTAATCGGAGAGCCAACACGCGCCAACTGACTTTGGTTCTGCATGCGGGCTGCAATCGCACGCGATTGATCTGCCAAAATCTGAACACGGACCCGCGCAGTGCCTTGTTGCTGGAATCCCAACAACTGCGAACCACGCCGGGAAATATCGATGATACGGCCCTTTGCGAACGGGCCGCGATCATTGACTTTAAGAACCAGCGATCGACCGTTTTCAAGGTTCGTGACGCGCACGAAGCTCGGCATCGGTAAAGTCCGGTGGGCGGCAGTCAGCGCGTTCATATCATAATCTTCGCCGTTCGCCGTCAGTTTCCCGTGGAATTGGGCACCATACCAAGACGCAATTCCAGTTTCATCGTATTCGTAATTTTCTTCTGGATGATACCAGATGCCTTCGATTTGATATGGGTTTCCGACCTTATAATATCCGCCTGATGGGGTATTAGAATCGATGGCCTGCGATGCCCGTTTAGCGGAATGGATCAACAGTTGCGTTTCAGCACACCCCGTTACAAATAACCCCAGTCCGCAGGCCAAAAGCACCGCACGCACGCTAGATCTTCTCATCAACAAAAACTCCCAACAGGCATCAACCTGCTTATACCGTAAATAGTGTCATAGCACGACACCAGATCACAATATATTGTGATTTTATCCACTATTTAGCCGGATGTGCCTGAACGTAACCGCTCTAACAGTCCAAATGTTGGATGACCGTCCGCTGGAAGATTGTTCGATTTTTGAAATGCGCGGATCGCGCCACGGGTCATTGGCCCTGCACGACCATCAATACCGCCGGTATCAAAGCCCAATTTGCTCAGCATTCTTTGCATCTGAGAGATATCGGTAAATTTCAACATTTGCGCATCGGCAGGCTTTGCGACACTTAGGCCCGGCAAGCCAATAAAGCTGTCTGCAAGTAAACCGACGGCTATGGCGTAAAGTTCTGACGAGTTCCAGCGCATGATTGTGCGGAAATTGTCATACACGAGGAATGCCGGGCCTGACGCACCTGCGGGCACCAAGACCGATGCCATGACATCTGCCTGGGGTAAATCGCCACCGCCGACTTTGCGAACACCCAATGCCTGCCAATCAGCGACGGATTTTTTCATATGACGTCCCGCAATCGACCATTCAAACCCCTTGGGCACGATGACTTCACGCCCCCATGTGTAATCCGGTTGCCAGCCCGCTTTGCGCAAATAATTGGATGCCGATGCGAACGCATCGCCCAGATTATTCCATAGGTCGCGGCGGCCATCGCCATCATAATCAACCGCATACGCTTCAAACGTTGTCGGAATGAACTGCATATTTCCCATGGCGCCGGCCCACGAGGATTTCACATCCACGGGGACATCGCCTAGTCCGACCAATTTAACGGCTGCCAGAAGTTGTTGGCGAAAAAAATCAGCGCGGCGTGCATCGTGGCCCAATGTGGCGACAGCGCTTAACATGTGGAATGCGCCAAAGTTCCGGCCAAAATCTGTTTCCACTCCCCAGAATGCGACCAAGAAACGTGGCGGAACACCGTATTTTTTCTCGACCTCGTTAAGTAACTTGGCATGCTTTTTCAGCATTGCCTTGCCCTTCTCTATTCTAGAATCAGGAATGTAAATTTCCAAATACCGCCAAAGTGTGAGCATGAATTCAGGCTGTCGGCGGTCCAGTTCCAGAACCCGTGGAATCGGCTTAACACTCGAAAGCGCACGTTCGACCGCATCCGGGGCCACACCAGCGTTTGTAGCCTCTACTTTGAAGCCTTTGAGCCACTGGTCGAATGGCATTTTTTCCGTTGCCTGGGCACCCACAATCGATGTGCTCAGCAATAAGGCGCCAAGGGCGCAAGTTTGGATCAGACGAGAGATCAATTTGTATACTCCAGTGTTACGTTTAGGCGTTACTGTCGCGGTTTCGGAAACGCTGCGTCGCTTTTCCCATTCAACCAGTACGCAATCAAGCCAATCCATTCATGCGTTGCGCCATATAGACTGCCGAGGCCCTGGGTAAAGCTTAGAGGTGAATTGACCTTTTCGTCAGGGTTTGTGGAATAATCCACGGGATACGGGATAACCTCCCAGCCCTGCGCGCGGAAAACACCAACAGCGCGTGGCATGTGGAATGCAGATGTGACCAAGACCCACCGATCATAAGGACCAGGTTCGACCATGTGCCGAGCATTTGTCACATTTTCCCAGGTGTTTCTAGCTTCACGATCTAATAGCAATTGCGGCGCACGAACCCCCAGCGATTCATATAACGACACCACATAATCTGCTTCTCGTACATCCGTATCGAATAGTGAGCCTGTTCCGCCTGTGAAAATCACCTTGGCATTTGGATTGGCACGGGCCAGTTCCGCCGACTTGGTAATTCGCTCAACAGCCCCGCCAATGACGAGTGTTTCGCGCGCGGCACTCAATTGGGGATTAATAACACCGCCAAGAACAATGATTCCGTCGACACTTTGAAGTGATAAATCCTGCGAGGGGAAACGGTCCTCAAGTGCCAAGCGCATCCAACTGCCAAAGGGTAAAAACGTGATCGATAATGCAGCGACAACAACTAAGGCAACGATGCTTCGGCCCAATTTTTTGAACCTTGTCATCGTAAGAAACAAACCAATGATCAGTGCGATCAGTAGTGCGTTTCCTGGTTCTGCAAAAAACCAAAGTACCTTGGAAAGATAGAAGAACATGCGCCCTGCCTTGCTACGTCTGTAACGCGGTCCCCGTCGACCAGCAAACGTGGCCAGGCAGAACGATCAAATGAAAATGAGGCAGCTCAATGGCAAACAGCTACAGTGTTGAAACTTATATGTTTTTTTAATTATACGACCAATACATGCAGAAATCAGCGAGATGCATTCACATGTCAGTAAATCTATTACCTAAAATTCTACGTGCCCGCGGTGTTCGATTCGAAAAACAGCTTACTTAGGCGGGGTCGTCGCCAAAATAGGGGCAGGTTCTGATGCAAAGGTGGGGAAATCAGTTTCCACATCTTTGCCGTTTGTCACCAGATAGTTCCGGTTTTGCTCATACGCTTCGCGTTCGGCGACGTATGGATCAACAGCCCCAGCTCCAAGAGATTTGATCGCATCTTGGTTGTTAGCATAATTGACGCCACCATCCGCAGCCTGAACAGCAAGCGGAAATGGATTGGCTAATCCAATGAGCAAATCACCTGTGGCATCACGCAAATTGCTTGGCCCCAGAATAGGCAATACGATATGCGGACCAGATTCGACTCCATTTGCAGCCATGGCTTGGCCCAAGTCTTCTTTGCGTTGTTCAATGCCAACGTCTTTGGCGGCATCACCGATGCCCCCGATCCCAACGGTGGAGTTCATCAGAAAACGTTTCGTCGCATTGCCCGCGTTTTCGGCATCACCCTGTAGCAAGGAACTCACCGCAGTCACGGGTTCGGATAAGTTCGAGAAAATATTGGAAATGCCCTGCTGGAAATCCGGTGGCGTGATGTACTGATATCCATCGACAACAGGATCAATCACAGCGTCACGGAATATACGGTTGAAACCGGATGTGAAACGGTTGACGCCTTCGAGTGGATCAGAAGATTCAGCCTGGATATCTTCGTTAACTGCGCTTGCATCGTCGGCAAGCGGAGCAGTAACGGCCCATAAAAGCACCACCGCACCCGCAAAACATGCGCCCACTAAACGACGATTTGTCATTAACAACTCAATCATCATCTTCCTCCTCGTGGGTCTAACGAAGCCTGTAAAACCGCTACACCCTTTAATCCGACACTTAAAAGTATCACAAAAAACCATTTTATACAGCATTATCGGCGGATTCGTTCGCTTTTGACGTTATTACGTTGAGAGATCAGCATCCGCCCATTTCAAGTTTCCAACATACCGTTGTGCGGGTTTTCCGTCCCCGTCCATCGCCAGTAGATGAAGCCAATGATTATCAAACAAGTTCCTGACATCCTCATGACGTTCCAGAATATCGGTCATTGCTTCAATCGGGGCTTCGATGCAGACCGTCAATC
>DGNZ01000296.1 GCA_002389175.1 Rhodospirillaceae bacterium UBA4479
CCCCCTCACCTAACCTCTCCCCCCAAAAGGGGAGAGGGATGAGATCAAGTTACATAATTACAAGGTCCCTCTCCCCTACGAAGTGGGGGAGAGGACAGGTGAGGGGCAAACTTAGCGCCGTGCCAAAGCCATCCCAATCCCCGTACCGATCAGCAGCGCCCCCGTAATCCGATTACGAATGACCGCACGCTTGGCATCTCGAAAGTAATTCCGCAACCGCCCTGCCAACAGCGCGTAGCAACAATCCAACGTCGTCGCGATCACGACGAACGTCACGGCCAGCAGGGCAAGTTGCGGCGCTGCTGGCATCGTCGGGTCAATGAACTGCGGAAAGAACGCAGCATAGAACAAAAGCGTTTTAGGGTTGGTAATCGCAACGATGAAACCCTGTCCCCAAACGGCCTTTTTGCTTTTCATTGGCGCGGTGCCATCCAGTGTTTCAGGTTTCGCCCGCCACGCTTTGACGCCCAAATAAATTAGATACGCCGCACCGATGTAGCGGATGATATCAAACACATCGGCCAGCAATCCCAACAGCGCTGCCAATCCAAACGCCCCGCCTGCCGCTAAGACAGCATTGCCGACTCTGGCACCGAGCGCTGAGTTCACGCCTGTCCGTGTGCCATACGCCAACGAATTCGCGATGACCAATGTGACAATCGGTCCCGGCATCAAGATTAAAATGACGGTGGCAAGCACGTAGGCGGCGTAAATTTCTGGGCTCATGGGCATGTCGGTCACTCCTGAAAATATCTCGGACGAGAAATCCATTATTCAGATTAAGTGTCAACCTACATGCAAAGCCGTCACCCCCGCGAAGGCGGGGGTCTATGTCCTAGCCAAAATGGATTCCCGCCTGCGCGGGAATGACGAGAAAGATAGGCAGCAAAAAACGGCCGCCCATAGGAGCGACCGTTCTTCATTAAAACCTGCAAATTAGTAATTCAATCAGGCGACTTCGTGATTAGACATAATTTCCAACGCACGCACGATCGCAGAGTGATCCCACGCAGCACCGCCGTTGGCGACACAGACGTTGAACAATTCCTGTGTGGTCGCCGTGTTTGGCAACGAGACACCCAGAGATTTCGCACCTTGCAACGCCAGGTTCAGATCTTTCTGGTGCAGTTCAATACGGAAGCCCGGATCGAACGTTCGCTTGTACATTCGTTCGCCGTGGACCTCGAGAATTTTAGAAGATGCCAATCCCCCCATCAGGGCAGCGCGTACTTTTTCAGGATCGGCACCCGCCTTGGTCGCGAATACCATCGCTTCGCCAATGGCTTCGATGGTTAGCGCAACGATGATCTGGTTGGCAACCTTGGTGGTTTGACCCACGCCAGTACCACCAACCAACGTCACGTTTTGGCCCATTTTTTCAAACACAGGTGTGGCACGCGCGAAGTCTTCGTCGCTGCCGCCGACCATGATCGTCAGCGACGCTGCCTTTGCGCCGACCTCGCCACCGGACACAGGGGCATCCAGATAACCACAGCCGAGCGCCTTGATTTTGTCCGCAAATACCTTGGTTTCAATCGGAGAAATAGAGCTCATATCGATAACCAGTTTGCCCGCGCTCAATCCCTCGGCGACGCCACCTTCACCGAACAGGACTTCATCGACCTGGGGGGTGTCGGGGACGATGGTGATGATGATGTCGGCAGCTTCGGCGACAGCTTTGCGACTATCCAGAACCAGGATACCTTTGCTGGTTAGCTCGTTAGATGGCGGCGTGCGGTTAACAGCCGTGAAGACTTCGTAACCCGCGTCGAGCAAATGTCCTGCCATCGGCGCGCCCATAATCCCAATGCCAATAAAACCGATTTTTTCCATGAATTCATCTCCTCTGTAATATGTGAACCGTAAAATTTTATGATGGCTGCTTCTTTGAGTTTTTCTTCCGTATTACGCGTCTACTGCTGTCATCTTGACCATCGCATGTTTCCGGACTTGATCTGACTATTCAGTTTGGTTTTGTGTGGAGCGGAATATGGCAGTCATTATTTTATCTTTCAATTTATCTGGAAAATTATTTTATAATTGGAAAAATACTTAATATGCTGTTTTATAGGTATTTTTTGATTTTAACATGCATAATAAATTTCTATATTTTGCATCAACCCTCTATATAAAATGTGGTTCAACACCCGGATAACAGAGTTCATAAGCCATGGATCCGAAAGAAAAACGCACACGAGGACGCCCGCGACAGCACGATAGCCCTTCGAGTGGTAACAGCGTGCAAACCGTCGATCGCGCCGCAAATATCTTGAAATTGGTATCCAAAGCCGATGGGCAATCCCTGACAGAAATCGCCGAGGCAGCAACTCTACCCGCATCAACGACCTATCGATTACTCACCACATTGCAATCGCACCGCATGGTTGAGTTCGACGAACAACGTCAGCTTTGGTACGTCGGTCTTGAGACGTTTCGGATGGGGTCAGCGTATTTGCGTCGCCGTAAATTGGCCGAGCACGGACGCGCCGTAATGCGCACCCTACAGATTGAAACGGGCGAAACCGCGAACCTTGCCGTCAATGATGACGAGGGTGTGGTGTTCGTCACCCAAGTCGAAACCCATCAGCCCATTCGGGCGTTTTTTCGTCCCGGCACCCGTGGCGATTATCATTCCAGCGGCATCGGCAAGGCAATCATGGCTTATTTCGACGACAAAAAAGTCGATATCATCGCCGCCCGTGACCTGCCCAAATACACTGACTTTACGTTAACTGACCTTGCCGCATTGAAATCAGATCTGGAAGCCACCCGCGCCCGCGGATGGTCAATCGACAACGAAGAACGCCATTTAGGCATGCGCTGTGTGGCGGTACCGATCTTCAATGAATACTCCGAACCCATTGGTGGAATTTCTGTTTCCGGCCCATCTGTGCGCATAACCCCTGAACAAGATTCCTTGTTCGGACCAATGGTCCGCGATGCGGCCCAAGAGATTACTGATTTGAGCGGTGGTCGCTGGCCGGAATAATTCTCGACGTAAAAGGCTCTTTTGCACTCGCCAGAATGCCGCCTTCGACCTATATATAAAATTACGTTTTCGGGGCGGGGTGAAACTCCCCACCGGCGGTATGCATCATAGATGTGAGCCCGCGAGCGCCCATTGTTTTGGTGGGGTCAGCAGAACCGGTGAGATGCCGGTGCCGACGGTCATAGTCCGGATGTGAGAGAACCAGATAAGTTGTGGTCCCATGGCCACGCGTGTCTGTCCCGATTGCGTGCTGTCTTTTGTTTCGGAGAGTACTGCAATGACCCAGAAAATCGTTTTCATCAAAGCCCGCTGGCACGCTGATATCGTCGATCAAGCCTTGGTCGGATTCCAGGCCCGCATGGCGGAACATAATGCCACGAATGTTGAGATCATCATTCACGATGTGCCGGGGGCGTTTGAAATTCCGCTGCTCGCGCAAAAATTTTCCAAAGACCCCGATGTCGTCGCAGTGGTCGGTGCGGCGTTCGTAGTCGATGGTGGCATATACCGGCATGATTTTGTGGCCGACGCCGTGGTGTCCGGTTTGATGGATGTGCAACTGAAAACCGAAACACCCGTTTTCTCCGTCGTCCTCACCCCGCACCAATTCGACGAGGATGCCCAAGAGCATATTGAATTCTTCTCAACCCACTTCATCACCAAAGGCCGTGAAGCGGCTGATGCGGTGGTTGCCACGCTTAATGGTCATGAGGGTTTGGCGGCTTAAGCCCCCTCACCTGTCCTCTCCCCCATTTCATGAGGGAGAGGGACCCTGTATGAACGTAACTCGATCTCATCCCTCTCCCCTTTTTAGGGGGAGAGGTTAGGTGAGGGGGTTATCTTATCCCCGCATGCGTGATCCCGACGGATCGAACGGGGGATCAACCAAGATTGTGGCGTCACGCCGATCACCGATGATTTCGACCTGATACCCCGTGATGCCGCCCGCCTCAAAAATGTCACGCTGAATATACCCAAGCGCCAACGACTTGCCGACGTGGTGCGCATACGCCCCCGACGTGATCCAGCCGATGACTTGGCCGTCATGCCAGACAGGTTCATCACCGATGCAATCCGCGTTGCCCGCATCGATATCGAACAGGCAGAGTTTTTTATCTGGTCCTGCATCGCGTTCTGCAAGTGCGGCATCCCGGCCCCAGAACGTAGGCTTGTCGTATTTTGCAAACCGTTCCAGTCCCGTTTCGGCCAAGCCATAGATCGGGCGGTATTCTGTGGCCCATGAGCCAAAGGCTTTTTCCAATGACAATGATTTGAGCGCGCGACCTCCAAAGTTCTGGATCCCGTGTTCCGTACCCGCCTGGGTCAAAGATTGATAGAGCGCGACTTGATGTTCGGGTTTGCACCAAATCTCGTACCCCAGATCACCTGTAAAAGTGATCCGCCCGACGAACGCCGGGACCAAGCCGATCCGCATTTCTGCGAACGACATGAACGGAAATGCATTCCCGGTGATGTCTTCGGACGCCAGCTCTGCGAGCACATCGATTGATTTGGGTCCCGCAATCGACAAGCCTACCAGGTCCAGTCCATGCGCACGAATCGTGACACCGTTGTCCGGCAAGGCCGCCTCAAACAATCGCATGTGATAGGTCTCGGCGACGCCGGAGCCAAAGATAAAGAACCGCTCGTCACTCAGGCACGAAACCGTGAAATCACCGATGACTTTGCCTGCATAGTTTAGCATCGGGTTTAATGCAGTGCGGCCCGGTTTTGGAATCCGCCCCGCCAAGATGCCATCCAGCCAACCCCGCGCACCGACACCTGTGACTTCGAGTTTTGCAAACGTCGATGTTTCGATGATCCCGACACCACTGCGGACCGCATTGCATTCAGATGCCACCACGGCGAAAGCGTTGGACCGACGGAACGTCACATCCTCAACCGGGGTCACGCCATCGGGTGCGAACCACAACGGATGTTCGATCCCGACTGTCGCCCCAAAAACCGCGTTGTTGGATTTGTGAATGCCATACATCGGCGTGGTACGGAACGGGCGTGCAGCCTCTAACTCCTCGTTCGGATAACGCACCTGGAAGCGTCTGGAATAATTCTCCTGCACCTTGGCGCTGGTGTAGGCCATGTTCGTCCAGTCCCCAAAGCGCGCAATATCCATGCCCCAAACATCAAGACCTGGATCGCCATCGATCATCCAACTGGCCAGTGCCAGACCAACGCCACCGCCCTGACTGAAGCCCGCCATCACGGCGCACGCACACCAATAATTTTGCAGGCCCCGCACGGGACCGATCATCGGATTGCCATCGGGCGCAAACGTGAACGGGCCATTGATGATTTGTTTGATGCCCGCACGTTCAAACGCCGGGAAATGCGAGAATCCGACTTCGAGCGACGGGATAATCCGGTCCAGATCCGGCTGCAGTAATTCCTGGGGGAAATCCCACGGCGTCGTTTGTTCCGACCACGGACGCCCCGCCTTTTCGTAGGTCCCCATCAGCATGCCGCCGCGTTCCTGGCGCATATAAATCTCGCCTTCGAAGTCGATAGCATGCAGGACTTCTGTGCCTGTTGATTCATTAATCTCGGCGACTTCGGGCATATCTTCGGTCATGATGTACATGTGTTCCATCGCCAGCACTGGCAGTTCCAATCCCACCATTCGCCCACATTCCCGTGCCCAAAGCCCCCCCGCGTTGACCACATGCTCGGCGTGAATGGTGCCCTGTTCCGTGATCACATCCCACGTGCCGTCGGGACGATGCTGTAGATCGACGACGCGGTTGCGCAAGTAAATCTCGGCACCCTGGATTTGCGCCGCCTTGGCATAGGCATGGGTGGTGCCAGACGGGTCCAAATGCCCCTCGTCCGCATTATACATCGCGCCTACAAACTGCGATTTATCCATCAGCGGAAATAGTCTCTCGGCCTCGTCCAAGGAGATAATTTCCATATCCTGCATGCCCAGATACCGCGCCTTGGCACGCGCCAGTTTCAGGAAATCCATGCGCGCATCGGTGCCCGCCAGCATCACGCCGCCCGTCAGATGAAGTCCGCACGATTGACCTGAAATCTCCTCGATCTCTTGATACAGCTTGATCGTGTAATCCTGCAGTTTGGCGACGTTCGGGTCACCATTCAGCGTATGAAAGCCACCCGCTGCATGCCATGTCGACCCCGACGTCAGTTCGGATCGTTCGATCAAGCACACGTCTGACCAGCCCAGCTTGGTCAGGTGATAGAGCACACTGCACCCGACGACCCCGCCACCGATGACAGCGGCCTGAACATGTTCTTTCATTTGGAATTCCCCTTAGCCCAAAAGGCGATATCATTGTTAGGGGAAGCATGGGCCGTCAAAAACGACATCACTATCTCAAAACGGAAATGCCTGAATGCAGGAGCGGCATTCCATCATCGGGATCGCTTATCGTTCTCATAAAAACAAACGATTTTAAATGTTGCACCTGCGAAGGCATATTAAATTCATACCGCGACGCCGTGGTGAGAGATCAAAACTAAATAATTTAACTGGAGACCTTTGATGCCAAATCGTGTTCCCAACGTAACTTTTAAAACCCGTGTGCGTAACGACGCTATTGAGGGCCCAAACCCGTTCGAGTGGAAAGACCTGACCACGTTCGAAATTTTTGACGGCAAACGCGTTGTCGTATTTTCGTTGCCGGGTGCCTTTACCCCGACGTGTTCGACCAGCCACTTGCCCCGCTATGAAGAGCTCTATGGCGAATTCAAAAACCTTGGCGTGGATGCGGTTATCTGCCTGTCGGTCAACGATGCCTTTACTATGTATCAGTGGGGCCTGAGCCAAAAAGCCGAGAACGTGTTCCTGCTGCCCGATGGCAATGGTGAATTCTCGCGCAAAATGGGCATGCTGGTTGATAAATCGAATTTGGGCTTTGGCATGCGATCATGGCGTTATTCGATGGTCGTCAACAATGGCGAGATCGAGCAACTGTTCGAAGAGCCTGATTTTGGCGACAACTGCCCGACCGACCCGTTCGAAGTGTCCGACGCAGATACGATGCTCGCTTATTTGAAAAGCAAAGCACAAGTCGAAGGTAAAGCCGCCTAAACTTCCCCCCTGTCTTTAGGCGACTTACCAAGCGGAGCGGCCATCGGTCGCTCCGTTTTCGTTTCACATCATAATAACAGTGCGGATCGCTTCACCTCGTCGCAGCAGATCAAATCCATCGTTGATCTCATCCAATGCAATTCTGCCGGTGATCATCTCATCCAACTTCAGCTGACCGTTTAAGTAAGCATCAGCCATTGCAGGAAAGTCTTGTTCTGGGCGGGCGCCGCCATAGGACGAGCGCACGATCCGACGCTCTCCCATCAATGCGCCCCATTTAAAGCTGACGTGCTGATCGACATTGACCTTACCCAACCACACAACCTGTCCGCCGGGTCTGCACATCATGATGGATTCCTGGAAAACCCGTTCTGAGCCCGCGCACTCATAAACGGCATCTGCACCGCGACCAGATGACAACGCCTTCACTTCGGCAACGGCATCACCTTTGCTGGCGTTGATCGTATGGGTCGCGCCGCAAATCTTGGTGATCTCTAATTTCTTATCATCCAAATCGATGGCGATGATTTTACTCGCACCATTCATCCGTGCACCTTGAACAGCCGACAGGCCAATGGCCCCACATCCGATAATGGCCGCGGTTTCACCCCATGCTGTGCGCGCAACATTACTGGCGGCACCAAATCCTGTCATCACCCCGCACCCAAGCAGACATGCCCGATCCACGGGCATGCCATCTGGCATTTTCACGGCTGACTGACGGGGCACGATGGCGTATTCGGCAAAGCCGCCCAAATACATCAGCATATGCAGATCTTCGCCGTCCATCTGGTGTCGGCATTCGCCATCATAATGGTGTCCAACGGCACGATTTTTTGTATAGGGTTCGCACAAGATCGGCTGATCATGATCGCAATAATAACAATGACCGCAATGCGGATTCCAATGCAGTGCCACCATATCACCGACGGATAAATCAGACACGTCTGCTCCAACTTCGGCAATTGTCCCGGCAGCCTCGTGGCCCAAGATTATGGGCAGCGGATATTTAAGCTCACCTTCCAAGACTTCTAAGTCCGTATGACAGATGCTGGATGCACCAATCTTCACCAGCACGTCACCCGGCTTTAACGGACCCAATTCAACATCACGAATGGTCAACGGTTGTTTGGTCTGCTGCATAACAGCAGCGCGCATTGTCATCATAGTTATCGTCCTTAATCTTCGTCGTGATGAATGATTTCGATGCCGTTTTCGAGCCACGGCATTTGTGCGGCGACCCTGGGTGCAATGTGATCGTTAATGGCTTCGCGGCAACGATCCGCAAAGACCTGGGCGCGTGCGCCCAACTCTCGGCCACGCGCCAGCAGATGAAGGCTGCGGGAAAACGCAGGTCCCGGGAACGGGGCGCAGGCAATATCGTGACCTGCTGCATCGCCTTCCAGCACACACATCGGCGTCGCAATGGCAAAGCCATGTCCTGACGAAACCATCGCGGCCACAGCCTGTGCCGTATCGAATTCAGCAACGCGTGGTATCTGTGTTCGCATGCGCCGCAAATGGCGTTCAACGGACTGCCCAACAACGTTGTGCCCGGCAAAGCGAATGAGCGGCAGGGCCGCGGATATTTCGGCAAGGGATAACCCCTGTGCATCAAAACCGGGCGGCAACATCAACACGAAACTCTCTCGAAACAGGGGATAGCGATCAATACCCCGAAACGTTTCAATGATGTCGGATGTGATGACCAAATCAACTTCACGTTCCAAAAGCCCGCGAATATGATCTGCCGCTTGCCCCACCCGTAGCGAGAAATTTCCTGGCTTCATATCTTCGCTAACAAACGCATAGATATAAGGAATCATGGTCGTGGCGATTGAGTTGGGCACCGCGATCCGCAATTCAGGCAGGGGCTGCGTACCAACATTCCGCACCGCTGATATTGCAGCTTCGGCTGACGCCACCAAGGCTTCGGCACGGTCACGAAAAACTTCACCTGCGGGCGTCAGGCGCGCCGGACGCATTTGACGATCCAACAGAATAGAGCCGACGGCATCTTCTGTTTTACTTATGTATTGGGAAACGGCGGGTTGAGTGATGCCCAGTCTAACGGCGGCTTCTGCCATGCTACCACTGCGAGCTGTTTCCAAAAAAACATTCATTGACCTAAGGTCCAAGCCTTTTTCCCAAAGCAATTCGCATTCTCCACGTTTTTACCAACAATGGCAGCCAAACTAACAATATAAGCAAAACTTATATATAGTAATATTGGAATCGGGCGGCTGGACCTGTGTATGGTGTATTAAACTAAGGGAGACGACCACATGCCAAAATCCTTAACCGACGAACAGGTTGCCCAATACCATCGCGATGGATTCATTGCGCCAGTGCGTGCATTAGATGATGCAGAAACCGAGGACTTTCGTAAAAAATTCGAAGCCTACGAATCCGCCCACGAAGGCTGGTATGAAATGTCCAAGGGCCAGAAGCTTTATCTGTTGCAGACCTGGGCACGTGATCTGGGCCAGCACCCTAAAATTCTGGACGCGGTCGAAGACGTGATGGGGCCGAACCTGATGGTCTGGGGCCTCAGCCTGTTTGTGAAGGACGCACAGTCGCCATCATACGTATCGTGGCACCAGGACAGTACCTATTGGGGCCTATCTAAACCAGATGTCGTAACCGCCTGGATTGCCCTGTCCCCCGCCAATATAAAATCTGGCTGCATGAAGATGATGCCCGGCACCCATAAGTGGGAGCAGATCGAACACACGGATACATTGGCCAAGGGCAACCTGCTGACACGCGGCCAAGAGATTGCCGTCGATGTGAACGAAGACGATGCGGTCTATTTGGAATTAGAGCCGGGAGAAGTGTCGCTGCATAACATTCGCACCGTGCACGCATCCGCTCCCAATCAATCGGATAATCGCCGGATCGGCATCGCGGTGCGCTACATCGCGCCTCACGTTAGTCAGATTAATGCGGACGGTGACAGTGCATGGTTGGTGCGCGGCGAAGACACCCACGGTAACTTTATCCTGGAAACCCCACCCGAAGCCGACATGGACGCCGCCGCCATGGCCGAACACGACCGGATCATGGAACTGCGCCAAGGCGTTCTGTACAAAGGCGTTGCGGGCAAACCAGCGCATACGGCGGTCTGATCATAAAATAACAACTCGTCACCCCCGCGAAGGCGGGGGTCCATTCATCCGATGTATTGGATTCCCGCCTTCGCGGGAATGACGAATATGCTGTACTGCGAATCTCAAGAACCCCACCCATTGACTAAATGAGCCGCAATCGCCACATTCCGGGCGCAACCAAAATCACACATCACAACGGAGACCACGGCTATGGACAGCGCCCAATTGGAACAGATTATCGACGCGGCATGGGATGATCGCGACAACGTCAAATTGGACACCAAGGGCGAAGTTCGTGACGCCGTTGAAACCGCGCTGAACATGCTGGACTCCGGCGAGCGCCGGGTCGCCGAGAAAACGGGCGGTAACGGTGACT
>DGNZ01000242.1:0-708 GCA_002389175.1 Rhodospirillaceae bacterium UBA4479
GCCGTTGAAGTTTTCTTCGCACGTCAAATACGTGCCCCATGGCGTTTGGCCGTTGCCGCAGTTATTGAAAGTGCCGAGCACGTTTGTACCAGAAGGGTCGGCGGCCGTTTTTAGCAGGTCATGCCCACGTGCCGGACCGGTGATTGCCATCGGTGTTTCTGCTGTAATCCGCCGATTTTTAGGCGAGTCCGTGACAATCGCCCATTGCCCGTCGCGCTGGGCGACTTCCATCACCGTGACACCGTGCCCTGCTTTGCCTTTGCGAATATCGTCGGCTGTTTCCGGCAATTTGCTATCTCGATTACCGAACATGATGGATCTGTTCACGTACTCATTGTTGACCACCAAGTAATGTCGATCTCCGTCGGTATAGAATGACATGCCATCGTTGTTATCGCCGACCGCGCTTTCTTGGCTGACACCTGTGCCGCGTGTTTTTTGATCGAACGGCTTGCCCATGGACCACAATGGATCGCCCCAAGTGGCAGCAATGTGCCAGCTATACCCCTCCGGCACGGTCACGATGTCGAGGGCATTTGCCGCGACAGGGTTGAACATAATTCGCGATGCCGCCCTGGATGGGAATGGTGTGAGTGATGTCGTCCCCATGACGAAAGCCGCAGTTGAAAATGCCACGGCACCGCCTAGAAACCCCCGCCGGGACAAGGCGCGATCACAGATTTCATCAAAGGCAGTTATGGCAGGGGG
>DGNZ01000242.1:730-15518 GCA_002389175.1 Rhodospirillaceae bacterium UBA4479
GGGCGGCGTTGTTCGTCAAACGCATCAAATGAGTGTTCGTGATCTTGGCATGTTTCGTTAATCGGCATTGAGGGCTCCATCTACAGGCATTAAAATATCAAAGCACATGATGTACGACCTTATGGCGTTCCGATTTTAAATCCTGATGACAAGTCCGTGACGGTTTTTCGAACGTACAGTGGATAAGTTCTCGTACGAGAACACGCAACAGGATATATACTAATCATGGAATCTATTTTACCTTTTTTACTTGGTTTCGCGATGTTCGCGACATTGATCATCCTCGTCGTGGGATTGGTCAATTTCGCTCGCAATGGTGCATTCTATCAAAAGCACTCCAACAATTTGATGCGTGCGCGCGTGATTGGGCAAGGGGTCGCGCTGCTAATCTTTGCGGCGATCATGTTCCTGGCGGGCAAGTAATCTAATCATCGGTTAATGACGAGGAAACGAAGTGGTCACGCTATCTAAAATCTATACACGCGGCGGTGACGCCGGGGAAACATCACTCGGCAGTGGTGATCGCGTTAAAAAGCACGATGTTCGGGTCGCTGCCTATGGCACTGCCGACGAAGCGAACGCTGTGATCGGGATTGCGCGATTGCATACCGAGGGCGAGGTCGATGCCATGCTGATGCGCATCCAGAACGACCTTTTTGATTTGGGCGCTGATCTGTGCACCCCCGAGGGCGGCAACAGGTCCGACGGCGCGTTGCGTGTCGTTGATGCGCAGGTTGATCGGTTGGAACAAGAAATCGATGCCATGAACGAGAATTTGGCGCCGCTCAGTTCCTTCATTTTGCCGGGCGGTTCTGCCGCTGCCAGTTATCTGCATCTGGCCCGCACCGTTTCGCGCCGTTGCGAGCGTTTGATGACGGAGTTGGCATTGGATGAAGACATCAATCCCGCAGCGTTAAAATATATGAACCGCCTGTCCGATCATCTGTTCGTCCTGGCACGCCATGTGAACGACAATGGTGCCACAGATGTATTGTGGGTGCCGGGCAAGAACCGCTAGGCGTAATCGCCCTATGGAAGCAGATTTTTGGCACAAGCGTTGGGAAGATAACCAAATCCCCTTTCACGAGGGAAAACCGAATGCGCTGCTTGTGCGGCATATTGAGACCCTCAATCTTGCCAAGGGTGCGCGTGTCTTCATCCCCTTATGTGGCAAAACCAAAGATTTTGAATGGTTGGCCTCCCAAGGATATCGGGCGGTGGGTGCGGAACTTAGTGAAATTGCCATTCAGCAACTGTTTGCCGAGTTAGAGATCGCGCCCGATGTATCAACGGTCGGGACGCTCAAGCGCTATAGCGCTGACGGTATTGATGTCTTGGTCGGCGATATATTCGAGTTATCTGCATCGACACTTGGCCCTGTCGATGCGATTTTTGATCGGGCAGCGATGGTCGCTATGCCCGCATCAATGCGGCAACGTTATGTGACCCAAGTGGCAAAAATTTCTGATCATGCACCACAATTGCTGACATGCTTCGAATATGATCAAAGTTTGCTCGACGGACCACCGTTCGACGTGAATCAAGATGAAGTTGAGGCGCTATATAGCGATTTTTACGATGTGGCGCTTGTGGAACGCGTACCCATTCGCAATGGCTTGAAGGGCAAATGCCCGGCGGACGCGGCACTTTGGCATCTGACACCAAATGGCTGATCTCAGAACAACGGCACTCCAAGTCTAGACCTTGTTTTCTTTCGTGTGACGCCCGAACCAATGGCCCCATTGCCGCTCGGGCAGTTCTGGGCCTGTGCCGTTAAACGGCAACGCATAAATTCGCGTCACATCGCCTACATCATCAAATAACGGCAGGCGCATCAGGCTGTATTGGAACTCTTCACCACTGATGGCGGCGACTGTGTTTACCACGATAGGCTTTTTCGTGCTGATAATTTTGGCATTTTCCGATGCGATTTTGGCCGAGACAAGGGGTGGGGTCATGTCGCTGACATGCCGGTTCGTATAGTCTTGGCCGTGAGATTTCACACGATCTGACCCAAAGAACCGATAGCGATAATCCTGCCCACCATCGATCACATCATACAACATAGATGCGGCAATCATCTGGATCGGTAGATTATCCATGTAGAATTTTGTATAATGTGGGCCAGCTTTGTTCTCTATGAGAGATCCCCAATGCTCGAAAACAAGGCGTGGTCCTTTTGGTAAATCCGCGGCAACAGGGAGGGTGCTCTCGGCGCTTATAATCTTACGTTCTTGGTATTTGTCGTCGTTAATGTTCAATTTTTTACGGAATTCAAAGGCGTAGAGCCCCAGTCAGGGTGAAGGCGGATACAACTCAACCTAGGTCTTTATTTGCAAAAGGGCCAGCGCGCACAAATTTAAACTGTGTTTGGTGTAACACATTCGTTGTAAACGTGGCTTGACCCTCATAGGGGCGAGCCCTAATGTTGCGCCTGCGAAGAGAACTGGTTTGGGAGGACTATTCTTTGATCGCGTTGTTGGGGGAGCCGTGAGGCCGCTTGATCGCGGCACGAGGAGTACTAATGAAGGCACTAGTCGCTGTTAAGCGGGTTGTCGATTACAATGTTAAAATCCGCGTAAAGCCTGATAATTCGGGCGTTGAACTCCAAAATGTAAAGATGTCCATGAACCCCTTCGACGAGATTGCCGTCGAAGAAGCAGTGCGTTTGAAAGAAGCTGGCACCGTCGAAGAAGTGATCGCTGTGTCGATCGGCCCTTCGCAGGCGCAAGAAACCATTCGCACCGCGCTGGCTATGGGCGCAGACCGTGGCATTTTGGTCGAAACTGATGATGAGGTTCAACCTCTCGCAGTTGCAAAAATTCTCAAAGCCCTCGTCGACAAAGAAAGCCCAGATGTGGTGATCGTCGGCAAGCAGGCGATTGATGATGATTCCAATCAAACAGGCCAAATGCTGGCAGCCTTAATGGATTGCCCGCAGGCGACATTCGCGTCTGAAGTCAAAATTGGCGATGGCAGCGCAGAAGTCACCCGCGAGATCGATGGCGGTCTTGAGACCATCAGCGTTAAGCTGCCGATGGTTGTGACCACCGATTTGCGTCTGAACGAGCCACGCTACGCATCTTTGCCCAACATCATGAAAGCCAAGAAGAAGCCGATCGATACGGTATCGCCTGGTGATTTGGGTGTCGATATCGCACCACGCCTTAAAACCTTGAAGGTCGAAGAGCCGCCAAAACGCGAAGGTGGCGTCAAAGTCGCCGACGTTGCGGAACTCGTCGACAAGCTCAAAAACGAAGCGAAGGTGATCTGATATGGCCAATGTTCTTTTATATGTCGATCACGACAATACCACATTGAACCTTGTAACGCTGAACGCTGTGACGGCCGCGACCCAGTTGGGTGAAGTAACCGCATTGTGTGCGGGCAGTGGATGTTCTGGCGTTGCTAGCGAGGTGGCCAAAATCCCTGGTATCACCAAGGTTCTTTGTGCGGATGCGGATTACTATCAGCATTCGTTGGCAGAAAGTGTTACGGACCTGATCTTATCCGTTGCTGATGGTTTTGATTACATCGTTGCCCCGGCGTCAACATCGGGTAAGAACATCATGCCGCGTGTGGCTGCTAAGTTGGATGTGCAGCAGATTTCTGAAATCACAGAGGTCATCAGCGCCGATACATTCGTGCGTCCGATCTATGCAGGTAACGCTATGGCTACCGTTCAATCAACGGACGCTAAAAAGGTGATCACGGTTCGCGCGACCGCATTCGACGCGGCGCCTGCCGAGGGTGGCTCCGCTGCCGTTGAAAGCTTGGCTGCGGCACCGAAAAGCGATCTTTCGGATTTCGTTGGTCAAAACCTGACGAAGTCGGAACGTCCAGAACTGACCAGTGCCGGTATCGTTATTTCCGGTGGTCGCGGTATGCAATCGGGCGACAATTTCTCGATGCTCGAAGAAATCGCTGACAAATTGGGAGCCGCCGTTGGCGCATCCCGTGCGGCCGTTGATGCGGGCTTTGTGCCAAACGATTACCAAGTGGGGCAAACCGGTAAGGTTGTGGCCCCCGATCTCTATGTCGCCGTCGGTATTTCTGGTGCGATCCAGCACTTGGCCGGCATGAAGGACAGCAAAGTTATTGTTGCCATTAACAAAGACGAAGAAGCACCGATCTTCCAGGTCGCAGATTACGGATTGGTTGCCGATCTGTTTGATGCAGTCCCGGCACTCTCTGCTGAACTCGACAAATAATCTTGGAATGAAACTAAATACAAATGGATAAATTAGTCAGCGCCCCGTTTGATGACGAGGAGAAAACAATGTCGGTGAATATTCAAAAAATTGGTGTAATTGGTGCGGGTCAGATGGGTAGTGGTATTGCCCATGTCTGTGCTCAGCATGGTTTTGATGTCTTCATGCTTGATATGACCGACGATGCTTTGGCATCCGGCATGTCGCGCATCGAAAAGGGCATGGGCCGTTTGGTCAGTCGTGAAAAAATGTCGGCTGACGAAATGACGACTGCGATGGCACGCATTGCCACTGGCACCGATTATGCCAGCTTTGGCGATTGCGATATGATTATCGAAGCCGCCAGCGAAGACGAAGACGTCAAGAAAGCTATTCTGAAGTTACTTTGTCCGGTCATCAAAGACGAAGCCATCGTCGCATCGAATACGTCTTCGATTTCGATCACACGGTTGGGCGCATCAACGGACCGTCCGGGTAAGTTCCTGGGCATGCACTTCATGAACCCGGTTCCACGCATGGAACTGGTCGAATTGATCCGTGGCATCGCAACCGACGAAGACACATACAGTGCTGTTCGCGAACTAGCAGCGAAATTGGGCAAGCGTTCAGTGAATGCCGAAGATTTCCCAGCCTTCATCGTTAACCGCATCCTGCTGCCGATGATCAACGAAGCTGTCTACACGTTGTACGAGGGTGTTGGTTCTGTCGACTCCATCGATACTGCCATGAAACTCGGCACCAACCATCCGATGGGGCCACTTGAATTGGCTGATTTCATCGGTCTCGACACTTGCTTGGCCGTGATGCACGTGCTGCACGACGGTTTGGCCGATACCAAGTATCGTCCGTGCCCATTGTTGGTGAAGTACGTCGAAGCTGGCTGGCTGGGTCGTAAGACCGGTCGCGGGTTCTACGACTATTCAACAGACACACCGGTGCCAACGCGTTAACGTGACGCACCACGTGACAAGATCGGGGTCCTACGGGACCCCTTTTTTGTGCCTTCACGCTGTATTTTGACGGCGAGAAGGGTGGTTGTAAGGCTGAAAATCTGATCAAATACGTTGAAGTTGATCGGGGAGATAATTCAATGAAAATGAAAGCCGCCGTCGTTTACGAGCAGGGCCAGTCAAAGCCATATGCGAAGAGTAACGCCGTCAAAGTAGAGATGGTTGACCTTGAAGGTCCGGGCGATACTGACGTTCTGGTCAAGATCGAAGCGGGGGGCGTCTGCCATTCCGATTTATCCGTCGTAAACGGCAATCGCGCGCGGCCTGTCCCCATCGTCTTGGGTCACGAGGGCGCTGGCGTTGTTCAAGAAGTCGGCAAGCACGTCAAAGATTTGGCCCCGGGCGATCATGTGGCGTTCATTTTCATGCCGAATTGCGGTGAATGTATTCAATGCCGATCGGGTAGGCCCAGCAACTGCGAACAAGGCAACGCAGCCAATGCGGCGGGGCGGTTGCTGTCTGGGAAAAGGCATCTATCGATTAATGGAACAGAATTGAATCACTACGCTGGCGTCAGTTGTTTTGCGGAATATGCTGTGTCCGATCATCGCTCTTTGGTCAAACTTCCCAAGGAAATCCCGCTCGAAGTGGCTGCCGTGTTTTCGTGCGCGGTCATCACGGGCGTGGGTGCAGTCGTGAATACCGCCAAGGTGCCCTTGGGCGCATCTGTTGGTGTTGTGGGATTAGGAGCGGTTGGATTCTCGGCCATGCTGGGTGCCAAGGCAGCCGGGGCACGTCAGATCATTGGCATCGACCCATCACAATATAAACGCGACATGGCGCGCCAGATGGATGCTGATCTGGTGTTTGATTCGAACGATCCTGATATCGTCGAAAAAGTGAAAGATGCCACTGGTGGTGGCCTGGAATATGTTTTTGAGGCCGTCGGCGAGGTTGAGGCTATGGAATTAGCCTACGCTGTCACAGGTCGTGGCGGGACCACGACGTCTAGCGGTTTGTCCCACCCGTCCAAGAATTTCAGCGTCAGCCATGTGCAATTGGTATCCGAAGAACGCACGATTAAAGGAAGTTTCCTGGGCAGTTGCGTGCCGAAACGCGATATTCCGAATTACATCGAATTGTTCCAGGCGGGAAAATTACCAGTTGATCAGTTGGTCAAAGGCACTATCAACATCGAAGATATCAATGATGCGTTTGATGTCTTGGACCGGGCAGAAACCGTGCGCCAGGTGATCACTTTCACATAAATTACCCCAGAAACCGTTGGATTCTGGTGCTTTCAGGCCCGCCAAATCATGCAGTTTTGGCGGGTTTTCTGAGTCTACATACTGAAACAATTGCTTACGCTGTTTCACCGTCCCGAAATACTTATCTGACCGTTTCCTGACAAAGTGGCGTCATGGAAAACAGTGTTCTGTGGATGATCCCAGACATTGATGGATAAACGGAGCGGCCGAACAATGTTGAACGAACTCGCAAAACAGTATGATTTTTCAGACATTTCTGTCCTGGTGGCGGAGCATCATACCTATATGCGTCAAACCCTGCGGAGTATCCTCAGGACTTTTAACATTGGCGAAATTTATGAAGCCGACACGCCAGCCTACGCGTGGGAGCTTTATTGTAAGCGTCGTCCCGATGTCGTATTTGCCGACTGGGCACCGAACTTTGACGGCATGTCGCTGTTAAAGCGTATTCGCCGCGACAAGCTCAGCCCCAATGCATATGTGCCGGTTATCGTTGTTACATCTTTGACCGAACAAGATCATGTCCTGACAGCGCGTGATTTGGGTATGACAGAATTCATCGCCAAGCCGTTTTCACCAAAATTGATTTTTTTGCGCTTGGCAGCTGTTGCCGAGACACCCAGGGCGTTCATTCGCACCGAAGGTTTCTTTGGCCCCGATCGGCGTCGCCGCCGATTGCCACATACCCCCAACCGACGCGAGCAGAGCGAAGAGGCCCAGGGCAATGAACAGGTCTCTGAACAATCCGCCGAGCGCGAAGGGGACCGCGCGCCCGCGTAATTTGGGCACGCAGACTGAAATAGGAGTTTCGCTATGACAGAGTTTTTAAAAATAATTTTTGCGACCTTTATGACAAGTCGCGGAAAATGGCGGGTGCGTTGTGTCCATCACACGAGCTAAGCAACAGCCAGCAAGCCGGGCTACGCCGGTTCTGCGTAGAGTAAGTGCGCGAAACGATTCACTGCTCGCGCATCTTGTCTCACGTGTGTCCGTGGCACTTGCTGAAATAGAAACTATTCACGAATCTCGCGGCCACCACGTCAGCAAGTCACGCCGCAGATTAGCCATATATCCTGCAGAGTGATTGAGCGCCGGTTAATGCGCCTTTGGCATAGAGTTTTTCATGGACTCGCGGGCTGAGAACGTATCGAACCACGCAGATAGGGTTGGACGCCCATCCCTGAAATCAATCCCCAAAGTCTCAAGGCGGAATTCAATCCAGCCAACACCGCACGCCGTGGTAATTTGACCCAAATCCGGCTTGGACGGATCAAATGACGCTGCATCCGTTTCAAGTGCATCCAAAGACCGGGCCACAGTATTGCGCATCCGATCATCCCAGAAATCCCAGTGCAATTCTTTGGGGCGGCGGGTGAGCTCACTAAACAACAATATCACCGCATCCATCATGCCATCTGCCAAGGCAGCGATGCGTAACACCTCATAACGATCCGGTCCTGAAGCAGGGATCAGTTTCGCACCATCGTGAAGGCTGTCGAAATAGTCGATGATTACAGGGCTATCATAAATCGTTTGGCCCGTATCGGTGACCAGTGCAGGAACTTTGCCGACAGGATTGACGTTGCCGTACTTGGTGCCTGCTTCCCACGGCAGGGTATCGACACGTTCGATTTGATCGTCCAATCCAAGCTCGATGCCTGCGACGATGACTTTCCGAACATAGGGTGATGTGGTGCCGTAATAGAGTTTCATAGGTATCCTAAGTAATTTAGATGGCGCAAATTTAGATTATCCACAGTCTAAGAGTATATCGACAATGAACAAGATGATCGCGTAATCTTTCATGATGGAACTTAAAAGAACGAGTACCGTCATGGGCGGCATCGCGACAGGCATTGAGCTGAATCAAATGCTCTCGCACGATAATAAGGCGCAGCTTTGCAGCTGGTTTTTGGACTGTCAGGTCTTGTGCATTCGGGGACAATCATTGACGCCGTATCAGTTTGCAGATGCGGGGCGGATATTCGGGACACCACAGGTCCAACTATTGGGTGATTATCGGATGAATGATCCTAAAGAGGTCACCGTCATATCCAACTATAACAAACTGGCCGGAGGAAAACCCCATGTCCGCGCCACACATTGGCATACCGACGATAGCTATTTTGCCGAGCCCGCTAAGGCGACGGCATTGTATTCTGTCGCATTACCAAGTGCACAAACAAAGACGGAGTTCATAAATTCATATGCGGTGCTAGAGGGTATGCCCGACGCGTTGCGAAATCGAATTCAAGGACGCTACGCGGTTCATAAATATCATTCCCGCCGTGGCAAAGCGATAGTTGCGACCCGCACGCCAGAAGAAGAAGCGTTGACCCCTGATGTCCGTCATCCGCTCGTTCGCACACACCCAGAGACCGGGCGAGAATCGTTGTATATCAACCCAAATCGAATTGATCATATCGAGGGTATGGACCTCGCCGAGAGCGATCTGCTGCTTGATGAGCTGTTTGAACACGCATTCCAGGAATGCTTTCAATACGCGCACGCCTGGGAACTAGGCGATATGGTGATTTGGGACAACCGCTGCACGATGCACCGGGCGACAACCAGTTTTGACATCACCGAGCGTCGCGAGTTCCACCGATTGTTATTGAAGGGCGATAAGCCCGTTTGATCTTAATGAAGCTCGGCGCGAAGCTGTTGACGCAACACGTCGATGGGGATGGTGCCGCCCTCAACATTTACATGCCAGAACGTCCAGCCGTTACACGCGGGCAGATTTTGCACATGGGCACCGACTTTATGGATGGAGCCTTTAAAGTCTGATGTGATCAACGTGCCGTCAGCTCGGACGCGGGCTTTGTGCCGCCGACGCTGATCGACCAGGACGGTACCTGGTTTCAACATGCCGCGTTCGACCAGCCAGCCGAATGGAATACGCGGCAGGTCGCGCTTTGAAGGTGAATCGAGTAATGCGTCGTCTGTTACCTTTTTGACATCGGCGATGCGCGCTTCTGCGAACTCCACGTATGTATCCTCTCGTTCTAGTCCAATAAAATTGCGGCCCAATCGTTTGGCCACGGCGCCCGTTGTTCCCGTCCCAAAGAAGGGATCCAAGACCACGTCGCCAACTTCTGTCGATGCCATGATGACCCGGTGCAGCAGGCTTTCTGGTTTTTGCGTCGGATGTGCTTTCTTGCCATCTTCACCTTTGAGGCGCTCTCCACCCGAGCAGATCGGCAAGAGCCAATCTGAGCGCATCTGAAGGTCATCATTCAGCGCCTTCATGCTGTCGTAATTAAAACGGTATTTACTTTTTTCGGAATGGGAACACCAGATCATGGTTTCATGCGCGTTGGTAAAGCGCCGCCCACGAAAGTTTGGCATCGGGTTGGTCTTGCGCCAGACCACATCGTTGAGAATCCAATATCCTAGATCCTGCAGCGTTGAGCCGACCCGGAAGATATTGTGATAACTGCCGATGACCCACAGTGTTCCGTTGGGTTTCAGAATGCGCCGTGCAGCTTCTAACCATGCTTTTGAAAAATCGTCATAGACTTTGAAGCTATCAAATTGATCCCAATCATCATCGACGGCATCGACTTTTTTGTGGTTTTCAGGGCGCATCAGATCGCCACTGAGTTGCAGGTTATATGGTGGATCGGCGAAGATCATATCGACGCTGTCTTCGGGCATGGCATCCATCAACGCCACGCAATCGCCCACATGAATTTTGTTAACCCAGGATTTCATATTCTCTGCCCCTATTTCCGGGCATCCTGAGTCAACGGTGATTCGCCGTCAAGAAGTAAATAGAATCAATAACTTAACAGATTTTCTTAACCATATATGTTGAATCGACCAGAGTCCGAACACACCATATATGCCCCATTGATCGACCAGCGAGCTTAAGAAAATTACTTCGAAATCAGGGCGCGAACGGGGGCAAAACTTCTTCGGTGATGGGGGGTTACGCCCAGGCGCGTTAAAGCTTCAATGTGTTCTTTGGTGCCATAACCAGCGTTTAGTTCCCACCCATAACCCGGGAACTGCGCTGCTAAATCTTCCATGATGCGGTCGCGAGTTACTTTGGCGATCACCGATGCAGCCGCAATCGATAGCGACTTGGAATCACCTTTGATGATGCATTGCGCATCACAGGTTAATGTCGGTGTGCGATTACCATCAATCAGCGCGAGGCGAGGTGTCGTGGGCAAATTGCGCACCGCATCGGCCATCGCCTTCATGGTCGCGCCCAGGATATTTAAGATATCAATCTCGGCTATACCGACGACCCCGACACCCACATCAGCATGCCCCGAGATGTGATCGAACAAAGTATCGCGTGCCTTTGCCGTCATTTTTTTTGAATCATTGAGTCGCTGCCAGATGGCATCGTTCATCGTATCAGGATTGAGAATGACCGCCGCTGCAACGACAGGCCCTGCGAGGGGCCCACGGCCTGCTTCGTCTACGCCGCATACGGGCATGATGTCAGCGTCAAATGCTTCGCGCTCAAAACTGAAATCAGGCATCGCCAGTGTTTTTAGGTTTGTCTGTTTTCGTGGTTTTTGGCGCACGTGGTTTACGGGGACGTTTGGTCGCCTTCGCGGGTGGCGACTTAGCGCTCGTTTCAGTCTTTTTGGCTGATGTAGTTTTGCTTTTAGACGCTGTACGTTTTTTTGGGGCACGTTTGGGTTTCGGTTTGTCTGCGGCGGAAACCGGTGTTTGTGGTTTTGCAGTATCGACTGGTTTTTCAACAGCTTTGGGGGTCGGTGCAACATCATCCGCCGGAATCGGGGCGACAGGTGATTCTATTGTCGGTTCAATGAACGGCTGATCTGATGACCCGCTGGGCAAATCATTTGGTGATGCATTCGTATCTTCAGCATCAACGTGTGCAATTTTTGATTCCGCGACCTTCTTACGTCTGCGACGATTGCGTTTTTTGCGCAGGTTTAAGGCGATCACACGTAAGGATCGTTGTGACTTAGATGATGCCGCCTCTGCCGCATTGGAAATAGCCTCGGTTTCGGGGCCATATACCAACCTCAATAGCTCGGTCGCTTCGGTGACTCCATAGCTGGCCAGCAACTGGAACCGGCGTGCTGTAATCACCCATAGTGGACTGAGTGCGAGGCTAAGGACGGTGACCGAAACGATCAGGCGGCGGCCTTCTTCATCTAAAACGCCGGAAGAAATGCCAACCACGGCAAGCAGGAACGAAAATTCTCCGATCTGCGCCATGCTGACTCCGGCCAGAAATGCAGTCGACCAAGGCTGCCCGACGATCCGCAAAAAACCAACATTAAGCAAGGTCTTGAAGACGGTGACCAGCAGGAAAAGTGTCGTCACGATGCCAACATTGGCCCACATGTACTCTAGGTCGATCAGCAATCCAATCGACAGGAAAAACACCATCATCAGGACGCTTTGGATGGGCAACACTGACGAAAGCATCTTTGTCCGCGCATGGGAATTGCCAATGATCAGGCCCGCGATGAATGCTCCGTAAGCTGCGGAAAGGCCGATCAAACCGGCAATCGCCGAGCAGCCAAAACAAAATGCTAACCCTGCGATGGGGGCAAGTTCTTCGTTTTCGGCAATAGCTTCGGCAAAGGGGAGGGGGATTTTTTTATCGCGCCCCGCATAGAAAATTAACCCCCCTAAGAAAATAACCGATCCGATCATGACGGGGATTTGGGATACCTCAAAACCGTCAGTGCCAAGCGCGCCGATGGTTAACATCATCGGCACGACGGCGATATCCTGGGCGATCAGAACGCCGACTGTGATCTGACCTACTTTGGTGCGCAACTCGCCGATGTCGGCCAAAATTTTGATGGCGACTGCGGTTGATGAAAGGGCAACCACGAATCCGAGCAGCAGTGCCAATTGCCAAGAAATATCAGTGAAGTGTGATAGGCCCATCATGACGCCTGTAGACGCAGTGATCTGGACAACCGTTGTCGCAACGGCGACGCGCCAGATGCGCAAAAAGGCGCGCAGCGATAGCTCCATCCCGATGATGAACAGCAGCATCAAGACGCCCATCTCGGCCAAGACTTCGATGCCGTCTCTGGCGCTGACCAACGACAAACCTGCGGGTCCCAGCGCCACACCTGCAATGATGTATCCGACGATGGCTGGTTGTTTGAGCTTTTCTAAGAAAAATCCAAAAATCAATGCACCCAGGGCGACAAAGGCAATCCCTGTTAAATCGACGTGATGTGCAGCTTCCATGATCGAAATGTAACATAACAATTCAGACCGGGCTAACCAGATTAACAACGATCAGCCGTGCAATAACAATTGACGGGACAGCAGCCGTTCTGATGTCTAAAACACAGCCATGATAGATGACGTACCATCCTCAACTGACCGCCGCATCCTAGCCCTTTTTGCAGGGGTTTTACTCAATCTCGCCTTTGGGTCGCTGTATGCATGGAGTGTATTCATTACGGCGCTTGAAATGGATTTGGGTATCCTGCGTGCTGACGTCAGCATTGTATTTTCTCTCGCCGTGGTCAGCTTTACTGTGGGCAATTTTGTATCGCCAATGTTCTTTGGTCGGATACCTGTTTGGTTGCTGCCGATCATTGCGACATCTAGTGCCGTTGTTGGTTTGGCGTGGGCTGCAATGGTTACAGGATATGTGCCTATCGTTATCGGGTATGGTGTTTTGTTCGGTTTCGGTTGCGGCTTTGCCTATAACACATCCCTGCAGGCGGCACAGCGGGCCTTGCCGTTAAAGCCAGGGCTGGCCAATGGAATTGTCATTTCCGCGTTTGCGCTGGGTTCCGTGATTGCAGCGTCGATCTTGTCGGACAGCATCCTGGATATGGGTGCACGGTCGGCTTTTTGGTTGCTTGGATTAACAGTCGGGGCGTCTGGAATTATCGCGACCGTCTTGATCACCGTAAGTGGAGAGGTTTTACCAAAGCAGTCCTATGCGTCGGGACAAAAATCGCATCGGCGTATCTTAGGCATTTGCTGGCTAGGGTTCTTCCTAAGTGCCTTAGCCGGAATCATGTCGATTGGCCATGCGGCCACGATCATCACCCATTTTGGAGGGGCGGTTGAAGCGGCTGTCTTTGGGGTCACATTGCTGGCCATTGGCAACGCGCTCGGCAGATTAGGTGCCGGATGGTTGAGCGATATTATCTCTGTCCGTTCGGTGGCAGGTATTTCGCATTTGACCGGTTCTATCGGGTTCGTCGTTGTGCTGGCAAACCCGACGGGAGATGGTGCGATTGTCGCAATGGCGATGGCTGGCTTGGCATACGGAATTGCTGCAAGTGTTTATCCCGCTGCGTTATCGATCTTTATCGGTCCTGATGGTCACGGCCGAAACGTGGGCATTTTACTGACGGCCTGGGGGGCGGCAGGATTGATCGGGCCCATGCTGGCTGGGTACTTTTTCGATATGACCAGTGATTACCGGATCCCGATTGAATTCGCGTGTATCGCATCAGCGCTGGCGCTGTTCAATGCCATTCGTTTGCCCAAAATAAATTCTATTCAGGCTTAGTTGGTTTCGGTTTTTCTGATGTACCCATGGGGGCTGGGTTCCCAATGCGTGCGGGCTGAACTGGGCGAGGGGTCGCGACGTAGACAGTTTCAGTAACTTCCTTACCGTTCAGGATAATCTTGGCTTCGACGAAGTTTTGGATTTGCACGGTCCAACGGCAGCGTTTGCCGTTAAAGCATGCGACGGGCCCATTTTTATCCAAAACCTGAACCCAGGTGCGGGCATCCAAAATTGAATCTGCGTGCAGGACCGGCCAGTAGGTGATCTGCGCTGTGAAACAATCGGCTTTGCCACTGATCACGGCCTTACTTTCATTCTGGATTTGCTGGGCAGCCCCTTGACCCATATCGACACTTTTGGTTCGTACATCACGGATAACAATGGCGTGCCAGCGCTTGGCACATACGGTGGTGTGACGGTTGTCTTGTTCACCCCATGCGATGGCAACGTCATCCAATGATGTGGCCTGGGCAAATACCCAAGTTGGTGCGAACAAGATCATTAGGGCTAGTGCGCGAATCATAGGAGCAGTGTACATGAAATTTACACTAGGTAAGCAAGTAGCCATCCGCATAGGTCATCGTCGTCCCGGACCTGATCCGGGATCTCTTATCAACTTGGATCGTTATTGTTGTGCGAAAAAGGTCCCGGCCTTCCGCTTTGCTTCAGCCTGGACGACGTTTTGCAGGTGCTATAGATCAAACAAGCTTGGCTGATCAAGGGTCCCAAGGGGGCGCACAAACAGATCGGTACGTTGGCAGAATCCGCTGGCTCTGTTGTGCTCAAACCCAGACCGTTTCAGTGCTTTGCGGAATCGGGATTTGATCATATCGGCGTAAATGCCCGTCCCCGACATGCGTTGCG
>DGNZ01000162.1 GCA_002389175.1 Rhodospirillaceae bacterium UBA4479
CCATACATGATTGGGCTGAGTCATAGGCTGCAGCGTTTCGATCACGGCATCGGCATTAGATTTATCAGCTTCGAGTTCTTCGCCTGCAGCCAATATGGTTGCGAGATCGCGATAACGCTTGGAAATGCTGGTATCAGCGGCAATCCCCTTGAATGCAGTTGCTGCACCAGCATGATCTTTTTGGCCGCTCAAGACGGCTGCTTTGCGGAATGTTGCAATGACAGATACGCCATCAATGCCCTTGGTGGAAATATCCTTCAGGACACCCAGCGCTGCCTCGGCGTCGCCTTGATTAATGAGTTCGACAGCGCCAATCAGGCGATCTGTTGCCTCTGTTTTGCGGCTTTTGTCGTAGGCGGTCCAACCTTGATATCCAGCCACGACGATGACGACAGCCAAAGCGACGCCGACAACATAGTTGCCATACGCATCCCAAAATTTCTTAAACTGATCCTGACGAAGTTCTTCGTCAATTTCGCGCATCAGTGCTTCGTCGTTTTGTTCGCCCACGTGTCACTCCGTCGTAGATACGCGCTGCATGATTGCGCGCCTTTTGAAAGCGCCCAAACATATCGATACGATAGGTTTATAGCAAACGATTGCGTTGTTGAAAGCCATGGGAATAACGCAATTGTGTGAATGTAGGCTGATTGGCAATTTTCAATCAATTTGCGTCCGTTAAGGCGGCATTAACCATTATGTGAAGATAATACGGTTGGTTTTATGGAGTGTCCGTCGCCATGCGTAGTTGGCTGAGAAAATTACCCATTTTGGCCGCATTGATTGCGGGACTCAGCGTTTCTGCATGTGATCCTGGGGTTTTTACGGCATTTGAAGGTGTATCATTGATAGGGACGGATAAAACCGTCGTTGATCATGTGATCTCCATTGGTAGCGGCAAGGATTGCTCGACCGTTCGTAAGGAAAAGGGGCTAACCTACTGTGTCGAGGACACCCCCATCGCACAACAGAATCTATATTGCTATCGAGATTTGGGCGGGGTCACTTGCTACGATAAACCAGCGCCCAACCGATCAACACAGCAGCGCGTTGATCGCAACGAGCATAATCAAGCCAATTGACACCTCATGTTTGACATCGCTAGGTAGCTAACGATGTCCTATCGCTTTTTACTAATCATGGCGTTTGTTTCACTTATACTGTCCGGCGTGTCTGGCTGGGTATTTTTTGGCGAACGCGAGAAAGACCCAGAAACACTCCGTATTCTTGCTTATAAAAGCGAACTGATTGTTGCGAAAAAGGCAGCTGCTTCGGGTGCTGAGGCGGATGTAACCGTCTATGCCAAAAAGCTTTTGTATGCCCCAGAAATCCTGAGAGATGAAGAAGCCGCGATGAGTTTGCTCCGAAAGGCGGCGAACGACGGATATGTGCCAGCGCAGGTTCAAATCGGTGTGATGTATGCAGAAGGGGTCGGCGTTCATCAAAATAATCACCGGGCAGTGGAATGGTTTAAGCTGGCCTCACAGTTATCAAACAACTCCGAAGCCAATTTCTATCTGGGAGAGGCCTATTTTAGGGGGTTGGGCGTGCCACAGGACTATGGCACCACGGTGCCGCACTACCAAAAGGCAGCTCGTGGCGGTCATCCCGTTGCCCAATACATTATCGGTACGATGTTCGAGGCAGGTTGGGGCGTTCGCCAAGACCTCATCCAGGCGTGGGTTTGGTTTAAGCAAGCCCAGCCATATGCCGATAGAATTGCCGCCCACGAAGAGGGTTATGATGTTGCCTTGGCACTTGGGAGAGTTCAGGCTTTGATGAACCGCAGTCAGATTGAAACGGCGTGGGCCAAGTACAAGGCGATGCAGGGTTAAGGTTGGAATGGCGAGTGATATGCGTGATTTAAAAATTCTGATTGCCGACGGCAATTCGGCAGAACTTAACGATTTGTCCCGTGAGGCTGGGTGCGAACTTGGTGCCGAGCGTTATGTAAATGAAATCAAACGCATGTTTCCCTCTGCGGTTATCGAAACAGTGTTTCCTGCAGATTCGGATCAATATCTACCCAATGGTGTAACGCTTACGGATTTTGACGGGATTGTCATGGGGGGCTCTGGATTGCACGCCTTTGATCAAGCCCCAGAAGTCACTCGACAAGTCGATTTAATGCGAGAGGCTTTGGATGCAGGACTGAGCGTTCTGGGCAGTTGTTGGGGGCTACAAGTTGCTGCCGCCGCCACAGGTGGAAGTGTTGTGCAAAGCCCGCGTGGTCGCGAAGTCGGCATCGCCCGAAAAATTGCCTTAACACCTGCGGGTATGGGGCATGCATTATTTGCCAATAAGCCCCCCGTGTTTGATAGCCCATGCATCCATTATGACGAGGTGACGCATTTACCATCGGGGTCTGTGATCTTGGCATCTAATCCGCATTCATCTGTCCAGTCCGCTGTGATCCGCAAAGGGAATGGGGTGTTTTGGGGCATGCAGTATCATCCGGAATTCGATCTTCCGCATCTCGCCAACCTGTATCGACGATATGCAGATGCGATGGTTGCCGATGGATTTTTCCAAGACCGCGATGATCTGGACAGTTACTGCGCGCGGCTTGAGGCGCTTAACCAAGACCCGAGCAGATTGGATTTACGATGGCAATTGGGTATTGATGATGATGTCATTGATCCCGATCAGCGTTGCCTGGAAATCAGAAATTGGGTCCTGAGTTTGGCACGCTCATCTAGCTAGCTGACAACTCCAAACAAGTTACTGGCCCGCACCCCATCGAAAATGAACTGCACCGCGAGTGCAGTCAGCAACACGCCCATCACGCGGGAAATAACGTTAAGTCCTGTGACGCCCAGCAATCGTTGAATTTGTGATGCTGTCAAAAGAAAGACGAGTGTTAAGGCCAAGTTCGCCAATAGGGCGACGATTACGGCGGTTGTCTTTAATGCGTCGCCTTCGGCATTGGCCATCAATAATACCACAGCGCCCATGGTGCCTGCACCGGCGATCAGCGGGGTCGCCAATGGAAAGACTGACAGATCAGCGCGGTGGCTGGCTTCTTCTGTTTCGTCGGCGGTGGTTGAACTGATGCCGCTTGATGTTGCGAACACCATGTTGATCCCAACTAACAACAATAAGATACCGCCTGCGGTTTTGAGCGATGCCAGCGTAATCCCCAGATAATTCAGCAAAGATTTACCGAAAAAAGCGAATAAAAGCAGAATGACAGTGGCGATCAGAACGCCCTTGATGGCTGTGTTTCGGCGCTGTCTTGGTGGCATCCCCGCCGTGAGGCCGGCATAAACGGCAGACACATCGATTGGGCCGACGACCGCGAAGAACGTCGTAAATGCGACGAGACCGACTTCGATGACCTCGGGTGAGATACCGCTGAACATTATGTCGCCATTACAATTGCCCGGACATGGACGCATCCAACATGGTGCGCATTTCAGAAACGCCGACCGTGACCGGGTTCGCCGCTGCTGTTGGATCTTCGGCGGCCATCTGTGCAATTTCAGACAGTCTGGTGTCGTCGACACCCAAATCTTTTGCGGTATGGGGAATCTCAAACTCTGTTCTAAGGTTCAAGACCCACTGTTGGACATCATCAAAGCTATCCCCAAGATCAAGCCAACGGGCCAAGCGGCATATTTTTTGATTGATCGCAGGTTGGTTGAACGCCAGCACATACGGCATGAACACTGCATTGGTCAGTCCATGATGCGTGTCGAACAATGCGCCCACCGGATGCGATAATGAATGAATGGCGCCGAGACCTTTCTGGAACGCGACGGCCCCCATGGCGGCGGCTGACATCATGTGCGCGCGGGCATCCAGGTTTGATCCATCAGCCACTGCGACAGGCAGCCATTCCTTGACCAATCGCATACCCTCAACAGCGATCCCGTCACTCATGGGGTGATAAAACGGCGATGAATAGGCTTCGAGGCAATGGGCGAGGGCATCCATACCTGTCCATGCGGTAATATTGGCGGGTAGCCCTGCGACCAGTGCCGGATCACAAATGACCGTTAGCGGCATCAGTTTGGGATGGAAGATGATTTTTTTGGTATTCAGTTCTTCGTTGGTGATGACACCGGCGCGACCAACTTCTGAGCCTGTGCCTGACGTCGTCGGGACTGCAATAACAGGTGCAATGCCATCGGAGTTGGCTTGTTTCCAATTGGTGCCGACATCTTCAAATGCCCAAAGCGGCAGGGTTTGACCTGCCATCAATGCGATAGCTTTGGCGCAGTCCATGGCGCTGCCGCCACCCCAAGCGATGACACCATCGTGGTTGCCGTCTTTAAAGGCCTCAAGCCCTGCGGTGACATTGGCACCAATAGGGTTGCCTTTTACGTCTGAAAACAATCCAGGCTCAAGACCCGCTTCGCGTAGCGCCGCCAGTCCATCTGCAATCATCGGCAGTCCGGCAATAAAAGGGTCCGTGACGACCAAGGGGCGTGCAATGTCGTGTGATATGCAAACGCGCGGCAATTCACTGATGCGACCGACGCCAAACCGCATCTGTGTTGGATATCCCCAGTTACTGGATAGTGTTTCGTATGTATCGGTCATCTGACCGTCCCCCCTCGGCAAGGCCAAACAAAATTATGATCCGCTGTATCGCAGTCTAATGGTTCAGGATCAAGATGTCTGAGCGTTTATTTATCGAACGTCACCGTATCAATGGCACTCTGCATTTTGTTTTGTCCCCATGGCAAAGGCTCGCTTGGGAAAACGTCGCTGCTTGCTGCGCGCGTACCTGTTCCAGGCTCGGTCAAGGAAACGGTTCCGATGCTGGTCTTCACATCGACGCCTTTGCCACTGAGTAACGCCACTTCAAACCCGTTATCCAACACACCACCCCAAAAAGTCGTGCCACGAATACCGATGGTGGCGGTTTCCGTCTGAACGGTCATCGACGCATCAGCCAATTGCATCATCTTGCCACTGGTGACTTGGAATGCGCCCTGCAACATCCGCATGACTGCGTTACCGCCATTCTGATCCAAAATGTATTCAACGACGGTGAAGTGCGCGCGCTCGCCGAGGCGGACAATCGTGCCGTCGGTAAATTCCAGTTCCAGGCGTGTGTCTTTGCCGGTGGAGATGATGTCGCCCAGTTGGACTTCGCTTCCTACTTCGAGAGAACGTGGGAATGCATCCTGCATCGCAACGGCGGCATTCTGGATGCGCAATACTTTGGCAACCACATCAGCATTATCCTGCTGCGCGGCAGAGGGGAGCGCAAAGACCACCATTAGGGCCAGTATCGTGAAGAATCGCATGAGACAGTCCTCTCAAATTATCGGGGATATAAGGTGCAGGGCGTTGTTCAGATCATATGATCTCAAAATACCGCTGCATCTCCCAATCGGTTATGTGGCGACGGAATTCCCGTTCTTCCCATTCCCTACTTGCCGCATAGTGATCGACGAACGTGTCGCCGAACATGTCCCTAGCGATCCCAGAGCCTTTTAGTCTTTGAGCGGCATCCCACAATGTTGTGGGAAGTGCCAGCTTTTTGGGAAATGTCTTTTCATATGCATTCCCTTCGATTTTAGGTGTTGGTTCTAATTCGGCCTCGATACCATGAAGCCCAGATGCAATGGCCCCAGCCAATGCTAAATATGGATTACAATCAGCGGCTGCAACACGGTATTCGACCCGTTGTGAATGCTCAGATCCCTGAACAACCCGCAATGCACAGGTGCGATTGTCGACGCCCCATGTCGCGTCGGTCGGTGCCCAGAAACCTGGGATCAGGCGCGTATAACTGTTCACTGTCGGTGCGATCATGGCCAGAAATTCTGGCATCAGTTTCTGTTGGCCTGCCACGAATTGGGTCATCGTGCGGCTCATCCCATCGGGACCCTTTGGATCAAAGAAGACACCTTGGGTTTTGCCGCGCCCTTTTTTCGTCAGTGAAATATGAATATGGCCCGATTGCCCTGGCCAATCCGGGGACCACTTGGCCATGAATGTTGCCATCAGACCGCGCTTTTGCGCCATGATCTTGGCGAATGTTTTAAATAATGCGGCCTTGTCCGCCGCCGCCAATGCTTCGTCGACCGTGATGGCAGCTTCTAGAACACCAGGGCCTGTTTCTTCGTGCAAACCTTCGAGTTGCATGTCCATCAGGATGCAGCCGTCCAGCAGGTCACGATAAATTTCGCTATCAACGGTGTTGCGCAGCACCGAGTAGCCAAAGTATCCGGGCTGTATCGGTTTCATGTTTTTGTAGTTTTTCTCGCGAACGGAATCGGGTGTTTCTTCGAACATGAAGAATTCAAATTCAAACCCGGCCTTAACGGCGTAGCCCATTTTCTCGGCACGTTTCAACACTCGCCTAAGGGTCGCACGCGGGCACACAGCCTCGTGTTTGCCGGAAAATTCACCTAAGAAAAATAACGTGCCTTCTTCCCATGCGATTTCACGGCAACTTTCGGGAAGGACGCGGACGCCTGCATCAGGGTAACCCGTGTGCCAGCCCGTGACGGACACGTTGTCATACAACTGATCTTGAGAGTCCCAACCGACAACGACATCGCAAAATCCAAACCCCTTATCCAAGGAGGTTAAGAATTTGTCCTTGGACATGTACTTGCCGCGCATGATGCCGTCGATATCGAACACGCCAACTTTGACATATTCCAGGCCATGTTTTTCGATTAATGCTTTGGCGTCTGCAGCGGTTTTTACTTTTCGGGTGTTCACGGACCAGTCTCCTTCACAAGTATCGTATGGGCATCTTAGTCCCCATGCCTGATTGCTGCCAGCCTCATACATACATAACGCGTAGATCGTACGTTTTATTCATCCGCAAGTGCGATATCCTGTTGTTCGATGAAGATAGATTTACAAGCAGTGCTTATGGAAGGTGTTAAGGCCCACCAGCGCGGGGATCTGTCTACCGCAGCGTCTAGGTATCAGCGAATCCTGTCCGTGGCACCTGGGCACGCGGATGCGAATCATCTTTTGGGGCTTGTCCTGTTTCAGGCTGAAAAACCGAATGAAGCTGAGCAATTGATTCGAAAAGCCATTTCTATTGATGACAAAGTTGCGCTGTATCACGCGAACTTGGGGCGCGTGCTTAAATCACTAAACCAAGATGCGGCAGCGGTCTCGGCATTTCGGGGTGCGGTTCAACTTTCACCAGAAGATGCCGTTCTGCATGCCGACCTTGCATCCGCACTGATAGGTACAGGCGATGCGGATGGTGCACGTGCGCGGGCACACCTGGCATTGGAATTGTCGCCCGATCTGGCGGAGGCACATTTAAATCTTGGTTTGGCGTTGCAGGAACTACATGGCCCAACAGACAGCGAAGCCGATAAGCATCTTAAACGCGCGTTGAAACTAAAACCTGAACTTGCAGGCACATATTTGGCATTGGGAGTCGCGTGCCATGAGGGTGGCGATATTGCGGGTGCGATTTCACATTATGAACAAGCGATCAGCTTGAACCCGAATTTCGTTGAGGCCCATACCAACCTTGGCAACATCTATCGATTGGCAAACAATTTTGATGCGGCCACCCGTCATTACCGCCTGGCGTTAGATATTCGCGATGACATTGCTGACATCTGGGGAAATCTGGGTGTTACGCTGCAAGAGCAGGGTGATATTGATGCCGCGCTAGAAGCATATGATCGCGGGATTGCACTCGACATTGATGACCCAGAAATTCGGCGAAATAGGGGGATGGCGCGTCTTGCTGCTGGGCAATTTGATGAGGGTTGGCGCGATTATCGATATCGTTGGCAAACCCAGCGTTTCAAAGACCTTACCCGTGAATGGTCGGCACCTGAATGGGGAGGGGAAAGGCAAAAGGGTGCCCTAATCCTTGTCCATGCTGAACAGGGTTTAGGAGATACCATTCAGTTTTCCAGATACTTGAAGGTCCTGCATGATCGGGGTTTTCGGGTGGACTTCGAATGCCCAAACGTCCTGCAGCCGCTTTTTAAGGGGGCACCTTATTTGAAATCATTGATCGCACCGGGTGACACCGTGCCTAAGATCGATTTTCATGTGCCGCTGCTTAATCTGGCTGGCTTGCTGGCACCGGATTTCTTCAATGAGGCGTACGCAACGCCATATCTGACCGCACCGAAATCGGCGGCAAATAAGTGGCGGCAGATTTCTGAACACTGGCCAGGGGGCAAGCGCGTTGGCATCGCGTGGCGCGGTAACCCTGATCATGTTCGCGATTCAGTTCGTTCGCCTGGGCTGGATGCCTTTGCGCCATTGTTTGATATGAATAACGTCGTGCTGATTTCACTTCAAAAAGATAATGCTGCTGACGAACTGGCGCGATTATCTTCGCAACAACGCGTGGTAGACCCGACCGAAGACATCAATAATTTCGGAGATACCGCCGGACTGATGATGCAATTAGATGCCGTCATTTCTTGTGATTCTGCGCCGCTGCATTTGGCTGGGGCGATGGGATGTCGAACATTTGCGGTATTACCCCATGTGGCTGAATGGCGTTGGGGATTGGCGGGCGAGACGACCCCCTGGTATCCGTCGATGACGCTTCTCAGGCAACCTGTATTCGGTGACTGGGAAAGTGTCTTCACGCGGCTTTGTCAGGAATTAAAAAATCTCTGACCCGGTTACGTATTTAGCTATCGAGTGACCGGATGAGGGCATCGATCTGTTTGGCCCATGTCATTTGATGCATGCGCTCTTCGCCTTTGGCTCCAACGGTTTTCGCATGGTTTCTGTTCAAAAATGCGGCATCTAATTGTTCGACAATTTCGTCAATATCGCTCTCACCCCAAACGTGGCGGTGCCCAAGTTGATCATCAACGGGCGTTTGATGGTGGAGCGGAAAACAATTGTCCTCCGTCGCGATATCAAGATGACCAGAGTTCATCGATACAACGCAGGGGATGCCGCTTGCCATACATTCCATCAGGGCAAGGTTGGTCCCCCCCTCGCATCGGTTTGGAAACACAGCGACATCAACATCGCATAACATGCGGGGCAGGTCAGCGTTACCGACGACACCCAGATCAATGTGCGTGCCTTCGGGGATGCCTTCGGCTTTTGTCCACGCCATGATCGCTGCTGCGGGATCGTCGCCAAGGTTCGGCAGGGACGAGACGTGTGTGCTTTCGTGCATTGTCTTGGCGCTATCGGGCCAAGGGTTTTGCCATACAGTCACCAAAAGCGCATCGGGCCGACGTGTAACGAACTTCTTAAACGCGGCCACGACCAGGTCCTGCGCTTTGCGAAATTCCAATTTCCCTGCAGCAAAGACCACGAATTTGCCGTCAAAATTATTGGTAGGATGACGCGGTTGAAATACGTCGATGTCTACGCCTTGGTGGATACAGACGACATTCTGTATGCCGCGGTCACGCAGATGCGCAGCGTTCCACTCAGACCCCGTGCGCATCCCATCCATGCCCTTGGCATGTGTAATGGCGGCATCGGGGATATTTGTTTCTTCGAAAAACGTGAAACCAAAATTCCGCTGGCCGCTGTATCTATTACTGACGGGTGTCCGTAACAGACCATTCCCGCTGGAATGAAGGACGAGCACATCTTTTAATCCAACGTGTTGTAGATGCGCTGAATCGCGCATCAGTTTGGTATGCTCTTCAATCAATGGCGCCAGCATCGGATGATACGCATCGTTGATTGTCGGCAATTGGGTTTCATTCAAAAGCAATGGTTCCGGCCAACCTTTGGCGCGATTCAACAGCAATTCTTTGACAAGATTGATCCCGAATACGCCCCAACCGTGGATACTTGATAATCCCCAGGTCAGGCCAATCCGGTTTTCCATATCTGGTTTAAGCGCTATTCGGCTTCGGCAACCACAAGTTCGCCGTGCTGTGTGCAATCTGCTGCACCCAGGTTGACGAACACATGAGCGATACTCTCTGGTGTCTTTAGCGTTTCCGCATCTTCGCCAGGCATCGCTGCGGCCCGCATGCCGGTTCGGGTTGCACCCGGGTTGATGATATTCACGCGAATATTGGTTTTCAGAGTTTCTTCGGCATAGGTCTTGGCCATCATTTCCAGGCCGGCTTTGGATACGGCATAGGCGCTCCAAAACGCGCGTGGATTATGACCGACCGATGACGTGACGTAGATTGCACGACCACTATCAGATGCGCGTAGCAACGGATCAAATGAACGGGTCATCCGCCATGCGGATGTCAGGTTCACCGAAAGTACATCATCCCAGACTTTTGGTTTTGTGTGATGGATCGGACCCAAAACACCCAAAAGACCAGCATTGGCGACCATGATATCCAAGCGTCCAAACCGCTCAAACAGAGCAGCACCAACTTTGTCGATGGCGTCGTAATCGCGGATATCCAGGGGGACAAGCGTGGCATTTTCGCCAGTGTCTTGTTTGATCTGATCGTCGAGTTCTTCTAGGCCGCCTTGTGTGCGCGCAATGGCAATAACGTGTGCACCCTCACGGGCAAATCGTTCGGCAACAGCGCGCCCGATACCCCGTGATGCACCAGTGACCAGTGCAATTCTACCTTCGAGTCGTTTAGACATTCGTATCTCTTTTATTAGTCGCGCTCGGTGAGCAAAGAAAGCTGCTTGGGTTTGCCGCCGCCATCATGATCGGTCAATGGAATGGGGTATTCACCCGTAAAGCACGCATCGCAGTATTGCGGTTGATCAGAATCGCGTTTGGCTTCCCCGACGGCACGATAGAGGCCATCGATCGATATGAATGCAAGACTGTCGACACCGATGATCTTGGCCATTTCTTCGACGTTGTTTTGTGCCGCCATGAGTTGGTCGCGCTCGGGTGTATCGATACCGTAAAAACAAGAATGCGTCGTGGGGGGAGAAGAGACCCGCATGTGGACTTCTGATGCACCAGCCGCGCGTACCATTTCAACAATTTTGGTCGATGTTGTGCCGCGAACGATGGAGTCATCGACAAGGATAACGCGTTTACCCTTGATCGAACCCAGGTTCGCATTGTGTTTCAGCTTCACGCCCAAGTTTCTAATTTGCGCTGTTGGCTCAATAAAAGTCCGGCCCACGTAATGATTTCGGATAATCCCAAGCTCAAACGGTACGCCTGATTCTTGCGCATACCCAAGTGCTGCTGGAACGCCACTGTCAGGGACAGGCACGATGACGTCGGCAGGGACATGGCTTTCACGGGCTAACTCTTCGCCGATGGATTTGCGAGCCGCATAGACGTGCTTACCTTCGATCATGCTATCGGGCCGTGCGAAGTAAATGTATTCAAAAATACAGAAACGCTTCGGCACTTTGGTGAAGGGTTTGATGGAATGAATGCCATTTTCGTCGATCAGCACGATTTCGCCAGCATCCACGTCGCGCACAAATTCAGCACCGATAATGTCGAGTGCACAGGTTTCCGATGTCAGGATATACGCATTATCAATACGACCAATGACCAATGGCCGAACGCCACTTGGATCGCGTGCGCCGATTAATTTCTTTTGCGTTAGGGCGACCAGTGAATAGGCGCCTTCTAATTGCGTGAGGGCGTCCGTTAGGCGATCAACAACGCGGCCATATTCACTCCGTGCGATCAGATGAATAATGGTTTCTGTGTCGCTGGTTGATTGAAAAATACTGCCACGATCAATGAGATTGCGGCGAACCGTATAAGCGTTCGTCAGGTTGCCGTTGTGCGCGACCGCAAGGCCACCAAACTTGAATTCAGAAAACAACGGCTGCACATTTCGAATGAGCGTATCGCCGGATGTGGAATATCGGACATGCCCAATCGCCGATGTGCCTTTTAACGTGTCGATAACACGTTGGCTTGAGAAGTTGTCGCCAACCAGACCAAGGGCGCGCTGGCTGTGGAACATTTCATGTTCTGCGTCATACGCGACAACGCCTGCGGATTCTTGGCCGCGATGCTGTAGCGCGTGAAGTCCAAGTGCTGTGTGAGCTGCCGCATCGACATGCCCATAAATGCCAAACAGGCCGCATTCTTCATGCGGATGATCGTCGTCATAGACATCATCATAGCTGTCTGTAACGCCGCCTGGATTGATCTCATTGGTCATGCGCGCATCCTAACGTTTTTGATCAATTATTGGAACCAGTGCCATCCAAAAGTCTCTCTAAACTTTTCCGTTGCTCGGTGTCGTAACCCTCGCGCGGGGGTGTCTCGGATTGTTTTGGTGTCGGCGCGACGAGTTTTTCAAGATCTAAACCCTGGCTATTTGAGCCACTGCCTGTGGTTCTGCCTGATATGTGGTCGGGGACCAAGCTTTTTAAGAGGGCAGCACCCGGTTCAATCAATTGCATGGTTCGGGCGTCCCTGATCATTGCAGGTTGCTCGTCTTTTGGAACCATCAATTCGAGACCGATATAAGCCACGCATACCAGAACGGCGCCTCGCAACAAACCAAACAGGAACCCTAATGAGCGATCTAAAACGTTCAATGCGCTGGCCTGGACGCGCTTTGCAATGGATCGTGTCAGTAGCGATAGGAATACCAACGTTGCGATGAAAATAACAATGCCTGCAGTCAAATCGGCGGCAAGGTCGAGAGAGATGTATTCGCGCGCAATCGGCTTGGCATAGGGAAAGCCATAAAACGTGGCAAAGATCGCACCGATCCAACCACCAACCGAGAGTACTTCGTGAACGAAACCGCGTGCGTATGCCAATACAGCCGACACCAACAGTATCAGCAGAACACCGATATCGATCACATTGACGGGCAGGTTATTGAGCGATTCCACGAGTTCAGATTATCCCAATGCAGATGACTTAGAGGGTTTCGGGGCCAGAATAACCTCAATCTCGCGAAGATGCGAAATCTCGATGAGCGTCATGTTGCTCGCATTTTTGGATTTCTTGGTGCGAACCTTTGGCACAATCGCTCGGGTAAAGCCCAATTTCTCTGCCTCTTTCAGTCGTGCGTCGATGCGCGATACAGGACGTATCTCTCCGGAAAGACCAATCTCTCCAAATATAACTGTCCCACGATCAATGGCCTCGGCTGATTGCGCTGAAACCAATGCAGATGCCACTGCCAAATCGGCGGCAGGTTCGGAAATTTTCAACCCGCCTGCGACGTTGAGGTACACATCAAGGGGACCCAATGCAAGACCGCATCGGGCATCCAGGACAGCCATGATCATGGCCAGACGACCGCTGTCCCAACCCACGACTGCACGGCGTGGTGTTGCCAGTGCACTTGGTGCAACCAAGGCTTGAATCTCAACTAAAACGGGGCGGCTACCTTCGATGCCAGCAAACACCGCAGCACCCGATACATCACCTTCATGCTCAGACAGGAACAATTGCGACGGGTTTGTGACCTCGGCCAAACCACGATCAGACATCTCGAACACACCGATCTCGTCGGCGGGACCGAAACGGTTTTTCACGGCCCGAAGAATTCTGAATTGATGGGATCGTTCGCCTTCGAAATGCAGCACCGTATCAACCATGTGTTCCAGGACACGTGGCCCCGCGATGGTGCCTTCTTTGGTGACATGGCCGACAAGGATGACTGCAAACCCACGTCGCTTGGCCAGTTTAATCAGCTCCTGCGCCGAACCACGGACTTGCGATACTGTGCCGGGGGCACTTTCAAGATTGTCCATATACATGGTTTGGATGGAATCGATGATGACCACATCCGCCGCATCCTTGCTGTCCAATGTCGAGACGATGTCTCGCACGTTGGTCGCCGTGGCAAGCGCGACGTTGGCCTTTTCAAGATTGAGCCTGCGCGCGCGAAGCCGAAGTTGCGCAACGGCTTCCTCGCCCGATATGTAAACCGTCTTGCCATTCTGTGCGAAGTTCGCGGCCGCTTGCATCAATAGCGTGGACTTACCGATACCGGGATCACCGCTTAGAAGAACAGCCGAGCCAGCCACCAATCCACCCCCCAAGACACGGTCAAATTCGGAAATACCAGAATTTCTGCGGGGGGGGTCCTGGTCAGCACCATCAAGTCCAACAAAGTCGATCTTGTTGCCTCGCTTGGCGCTCAGGCCTTTTGGTGTTGTCTCGCGGGTGGCTTCTTCGGCCAAGCTATTCCACGCGCCGCATGTGTCGCAACGCCCGGCCCATTTAGGGTGAACGGCGGCGCATTCCTGGCAAACGTAACTGGATTTCGCCTTGGCCAAAATGACCCCCCGAATTTGATAAGCATGGTTGGATTACGCCATTCGGCACCCATGCTCAAGGTCGCAACAATAGGCGATAAATTACGCTTTAGCGTCTCATCGCCATTTTAATCGGGCCATCTGTTCGCCCGTGAATGAATTGGTTTACATACTCATTATCAGAATAATCAATCGCGTCCTTGGGCCCGGCCCAAATAATTTCACCGCCGTGAAGCATGGCAATGCGATCACCGATCTTACGGGCTGATGCCATGTCATGGGTAATCGTCACCGCTGTTGCACCGACAACCTGGTTTACGTGCACGATCAGGTTGTTGATGACATCTGCCATGATCGGGTCCAATCCCGTGGTGGGTTCATCAAAAAAGATAATCTCTGGGTCTGTTGCGATAGCGCGGGCAAGACCGACACGTTTTTGCATACCGCTTGAAAGTTCTGATGGTGTGACATCGAGAAGATCAGGCGTAAGACCAACAAGTTTAAGTTTCTCCGCCGCAATATCGCGAGCATCGCCGCGGGTGCATTGGTTTCTGGCAATCAGACCGAACGCGATATTTTCCCAGACAGTTAGGGAATCAAAAAGTGCAGCTGCCTGAAACAGCATCCCGACCTGGCGGTTGATGTCTTCACGCTCGGCCGGGCTCATCTGTGTGACTTCGTGGCCATCAATAGTGATAGAACCACTGTCTGGTCGCATCAGGCCAAGCATGCATTTGATTGTGACGGATTTGCCCGTGCCAGAGCCGCCAATAATGACAACGCTCTCACCTTTGCCGATATCCAAGTTGACGTCATCAAGCACAACCTTTTTGCCACCGGCAAAGGTCTTTCGAACGCCCCTTAGGCGTATCTTGGCGGCGTTATCCTGAGACATCCTTGGTGAAGAAAATAAGGGTGAGGATATAGTTGAAGCACAGAATCAATATGGATGCTGACACAACGGCATTGGTCGTCGCCTTGCCGACACCCTGTGCGCCACCTTCGGAATGATAACCGTGATAACAGCCCATCAAGGTGGTGATAAATCCGAACACAGAAGCTTTGACCAAGCCTGAAACGATATCAAGGGTGGTTACAAACTCCCACGTATTCTGAATGTAGTTCGAAGGGTTGAAGCCCAATTTGTATACAGACACCAAGTACCCGCCAAAGACACCGATGATATCAGCGATCAATACCACAAACGGCAGCATGATTGTTCCGGCGATCAGGCGGGGTGCGACCAAATACTTCATCGGGTTGGTCGATAAAGTAGTCAACGCATCGACTTGTTCGGTGACCCGCATGGTTCCGATCTCGGCGGCCATTGCTGCGCCAATCCGGCCCGCGATCATCAAACCTGCGAGCACGGGACCAAGTTCTCGTGTGATTGATAACACGACCACGTTGGCAATGGCGCCCTCGGCAGAGAAGCGGGCGAATCCGGTATAGCTTTGCAGGGCTAAAACCATGCCAGCGAAAATCGCCGTCAGACCGACGACGGGCAGCGTGAAAAAACCGATTTCAATTAATTGGCGAGATAGCTGCCGACCATAAAACGGTGGGCGCACGCAATGAGACACAGCATTCACGAGGAATAGGGTCAATCGGCCCGCAGTGGCGAGAAAAGCTAGAAATGCGCTGCCAATGGGCCGTAATGGGTTAATCATGCACCGTTCCCTGTGTAGACGCGCCGATAACGACGCCCCAACCCGGTTAATACTTCATAGGGGATGGTCTGCCAATCCCGTGCGAGGTCATCGGGTGTGCGATCAGGACCGATGAACGTGGCAATTGCGCCCGTGTCGCAGGCATGTTCGGGAATATTGGTCACATCGAGTGTAATTAAATCCATCGAAACACGCCCGATGATCGGTGCCTTGTGACCATCAATTGTCGCGAATCCAGTGTCTGACCCAATACGATGAAAGCCGTCTGCGTATCCGATGGCGACTGTGGCAACCTTCATTGGCGACTTTACATCATATGCCGCGCCGTAGCCGACGGCCTCGCCAGGGCCCACTTGTCGAACTTGAAGTAACCGTGTGGTCAATGTGACCGGGTTCCCCATCGGGTTATCGGTGTGCGGGGTCGGATTGCCGCCATAAAGCGCAATGCCCGGACGGGCCAATTCAAAATGATAGTCTGGCCCCAGAAAGACACCGGATGAATTGCACAACGATGGTTTTCCGATACCAAGTTTATCGAATGCGGATTTGAACATCGATAATTGCTGCGCGCTTTGGGGGCTGTTCACATCATCTGCAGATGCCAAATGGCTCATCACAAGTTGGACATCGATATTATCTAGTAACGCGGGTGCGTCTGATAAAAGAGTTTGGGTTTCCGTTAAATCTAAACCCAATCGGCACATCCCCGTGTCGATATGAATGTCTGCCTTGAACTTTCTATTCCGGTCCCGGCATGCATGTTGCCAAAGGGCGATGTCGTCCAATGAATTAAGAACGGGAATCAGATCGTGATAAACATAGTCATTGATCGCGTTGCTGATTGGCCCGTTAAGGACGTGCACCCGGGCATCTTTGAGTTCTTCACGAACAGCAATGCCTTCGCCGGGGTGGGCGACAAAGAAATCACGACACCCCGCTGCCCACAAAGCGCGCACGACAGGTTTCACCCCCAGGCCATAACCATCGGCCTTAACGGCAGCACCCGAAACAGCACCCGAAGGCGCTATGCGATCAGATATCAGGGTGTAGTTCGCGGCGACTACGTCCAGATCAATTGTCAGCGTTGAGGTGTATAGATCATTTGTAAGGCTCATACGCCTGGATACTAATACCCGTCGTGGTGCTCGTCGAGGTTTCCGAAGCGGGTAAATTCGCCGATAAATGCCAATTTCGCGGTGCCGACGGGACCATGCCGTTGTTTGGCGATAATAACCTCGGCTTTGCCGCGTGCGCGTTCCATGCGTTCGTCCCAACCGGCCTGACGTTGCACGTACTTATCTGTGCTTTCATCGGCGCGCTGCATGGGGTCTGCTTTTTCGAGGTAGTATTCCTCACGATAAATAAACATGACGACATCGGCGTCTTGCTCAATAGATCCAGATTCCCGAAGATCGGCCAGTTGCGGTCGTTTGTCTTCGCGTTGTTCGACCTGACGAGACAACTGAGACAATGCCAGCACGGGAATTTCCAATTCCTTGGCCAAGGTCTTCAGGCCCCGGGTAATTTCCGAGACTTCTTGGACACGTCCGTCAGAGCGCGAATTCGGGCTGCCTGAAACCAGCTGCAAATAATCGATCACGATCATGCCCAAGTTATGCTGACGCTTCAGCCGTCGTGCGCGTGTTCGCAGGGCACTAACGGTGAGGGCAGGGGTGTCATCGATAAAAATCGGGACTTCGTGCAAGGCATTTGATGCCTGTGCAAGACGGGTGAACTCTTCGTTGGATAGCTCACCTTTGCGCATACGGTCTGATGGTACATTGGATTGCTCAGATAGAATCCGTGCGGCCAGCTGTTCGGCGGACATCTCCAACGAGAAGAACCCAACGACGGCACCTTCGTCACCTTTGGTTTCCAAATAGTTCTTGGCCGCATTATAGGCGATGTTGGTCGCCAGCGCGGTCTTACCCATCGCGGGGCGTCCGGCCAAAATCAATAAATCAGAACGGTGGAAACCACCCAGCAATTTATCAATATCGATCAGGTCTGTGCCGACACCTGCTAAGCCACCCTGGCGCGAGTGTGCGGCATCGGCAACTTTGATGGCCTCTAAGACGGATTGTTTGAACGGCTGGAACCCACCTTCGAAATCACCCGTGGTCGCCAGATCATAGAGCGCTTGTTCCGCAACTTCGATTTGAGAATTGGCTTCTAAATCAATGTCGTTGTCGTAGGCTTCATTGACGATCTGTTCGCCCAGCGTGATGAGTTCACGGCGCAGATGCATATCGTAAATGATGCGACCGTATTCGCGGGCATTGATGATGTTGATGGCGCTGGCGGCAAGATGCGCCAGGTATTTGGATCCGCCAATATCGTTAAGTGAGTCATCTGCCTGGAAATAAGGACGCAGTGTGGTCGGGTCGGCGATCTGCCCGCGTTCGATCAGCTTTTCCATGGCCTCGTAAATACGGGCATGGGCTGTCAGGGCGAAATGTTCGGCACGCAAATATTCCGAGACATTTTCTAGGGCACGATTATCGACAAAGATCGCACCTAACAATGCGGCCTCGGCCTCTATGTTTCTGGGAAGCTGACGAAAGGTCTCGTCAGAAGACTCAAAGTCTTCCTCGCCCGCAGAATAATCCACGGCGTCATCAAGTGCGTTTGTAATCATGATCGGAACTTAACAACAGTCTCGGTCGAACGTTACACATTTGTGTTGTGGATGGATGTGGATACTGGGGAAAACTTCAAAAAAGAAATTTTTTGCACAGTTGACAATTTCACAACAACCTTACGAAACGTGCCGATATGATATTAGTTTCAATACTGGGTCTGCTGTACGAAAAAGGGGCGCCCGAAGGCCCCCCTAAATCATTTCGCAGATAGTCGAAGGAGTTTTACTTCTCTTCTTCGCCCATGACTGTTGTCTCTGCTACTGGAGGATCCGGATAAACTTGAGGTTCCGGAACAAAAGCAGCGTCTTCAACAGCTGCCTCAGCATCTGCAAGAGCTGCGTCTGCTGCGCCGTCATCAAAGACCGCGTCCGCTTGCTCGGCAATTGCACCTGCAGCTGCAGCAGCTGCATCAACTGCGGCATCCGCTTCGGCAGCAATAGCTGCTTCTTCTTGCTGAGCCAAAGACATGACCGCGCCACCCGTTTCTTCTTGGGTTTCCGCTTCGTCTTTTGAACGTGCGACGTTAGCAACGATGTTGACGACAACCTCGGCATGCAGCTCAACACGAACATCGTGTAAGCCGATGGTTTTGATTGGCTTGTCGAGGGCGACTTGCGAACGCCCAATCGTTACACCAGCTTCTTTGACGCTGTCTGCAACGTCACGTGCCGTGACCGAACCGTAAAGCTGTCCAGCATCACCAGCTTGGCGAATAAGGACGACTTTCATATCCGTCATTTTCGCCGCAACGGCTTCTGCTTCTTCTTTACGTTTTAGGTTCTCAGCTTCGAGCTGCGCGCGCTGCGCTTCGAAGTGTGTTTTGTTAGCAGCATTCGCGCGAAGTGCTTTGCCTTTTGGCAACAGAAAATTACGCGCAAAGCCCGGCTTTACAGAGACGACGTCTCCCATCTGGCCGAGTTTCTCAATCCTTTCCAACAGAATGACATCCATCACTCAGTCTCCTGGTTCCTTGTGGTCCGCGCATGTTTACGCAAACCAACCCATTGTTCCAATATTCCGATGCCAGCGACCAAAAACGAGGCCCAACCCAACACCACAATCAACACATAAAAGCAGATCAACATCCAAGTTCCGCCCGCCAGCGATCGCGCAAACGTATGAACGACCGCGAGGCCAAGCAGAAAGAATGGCACCAACGCGACAATGACCAAGTTCTGACCGATATAACCCCAGTCTCCAGGGGCCAATACGGCCAAAAGGCCTGCGGCTACTAAAAGCCACGAGCACCAATCCGGTAATGTCAGTTTCACGAAAGACACAGCAGGGCGAATATTTCGTCCTGATTTGACTAAGACCCCTTGGGCTGCAGATGCATTAACAATATGCATTACAATCCAACTGGCGATTGCCATACCAGGAAAGAACGGTGCAAGTCCCGCCACCAAAGCATCGCGCGCTTCGGATGGGATATTACCCTGCATGCTTGCCAATGCCTGACCAAGAAAGCTTATGACTTCCTGATCAAGCGGTCCTAGTGTTTCGTCATTGATGGTCATAAACGCGGCGATGACAATTGTTGCCATGCCAAAGAACGTCAATGAACCGATAACATTACCAAACGGCTGCCATTCAGGTTGCCCGGTATTGCTTGGCGATGTCTGCAGGGCCTGACGGCACACAGTCACCACGGGTAAGCCATACGCGATGGCAAACGGCAAAGCCGCATATGCCCCACCGATAAGACCCGATGTCACAACAGCCGCGACAGCGGCGATGATGGCACCTTGTCCACCGATCCCCAATCCTGCCAAGTAAAGCGGCAGTGGCGCGAGATAGAATAGCGGTAGGGCTAATACAGAGCCAAATACGATGGAGAACATCGCAATCGCGCTGCAAATCCCTGCGCCGAGCGCCATGAGTGGGGAAATGGGCATGTGTCTAAGTGTGATCTGCTAAACCCGCTACGTCACTTAACGACGTAGGGGAGAAGACCCAAGAACCGGGCGCGCTTAATAGCACGAGCCAATTCCCGCTGCTTTTTCGCCGAAACCGCTGTGATGCGGCTTGGGACAATTTTGCCACGCTCAGAAACGTAGCGGCCAAGCAGTTTGGTGTCTTTGTAATCGATCTTCGGCGCGTTTGTGCCGGAGAACGGACACGTCTTACGACGGCGGAAAAATCCTTTACGCATCAGCTTTCTCCTTCGCTAGGTGCAGCTGCTTCAGCTTCAGCAACGGGGGCTGGCGCTGGTGCAGGTGCTTCATCGCGATCACGGCGCGGGCCACGATCACCACGATCACCGCGGTCACCACCACGACGAGGACGATCATCACGATCTTTGTTGCGAAGCATGGCCGATGGGCCTTCTTCCAACTCATCAACGCGAATAGTCATATAACGAAGGATATCTTCGTTAATGCGCATTTGGCGTTCCATTTCGTGGATCGCTGGTCCAGGTGAGTCGATGTTCAGCATGACATAGTGACCTTTACGGTTTTTGTTCATGCGGAATGAAAGTGACCGAAGTCCCCAGCTTTCGTTGCTGACGACGGTACCACCGTTCTCAGTAATAATGTTGGAGAACGTCTCGGTTAGTGCTTCGGCTTGGGTAGACGAAATGTCTTGGCGTGCGATAAACACGCTTTCGTAAAAGGGCATATATTGCCTCCCTCTGGATTCTCTCAGCTCAGATCTTCCTGAGCATAGCCGGGACAATCCCGGCAAGGAGTGACGAAGTGGCGCAATATACAGATTTAACCGCCCCCTGCAAGCACAAGGGCGCAGCTACTTAAATATATGAAATTATTATATTATTTGATGTTTTTAGAAGTGTCTGAGCCGTGATGTCAGTCGTCGCAGAAACGCACTAAGTCTCTACGGTGAATAACGCCAATGACGCGACCATGTTCGGATACGCCGACACGGTCCCAGTTTTGGTCTTTCATCAAGCCAAGAACCACATAAGGGCTGTCAGTCACGCTGCAAACCGGGCGTTGCCGTTGGACACAATCAACGACGGATGTATCAAGAGCGCTCATGCCGTCGCGTTTGATCAATGCCATGGCATCATCATCCACGGCGATCCCCATTAATTCGTCATTATGGTTATACACGGCGATGCAGGCGCCACGATTATCAGACAAAAATTCTGCGACATGGCCTACAGTGAAGTCTTCGCTGACATGATGACATTTTGTTTCTGACGTCCGCAGGAAGTCGCGAATCATGATAGGGGGCCAAGGACGCACAACTGTGTGCGAGTCTTGTAAAATGTGCGCTGCTTCTGGCTCGTCTAACAACATATCCGAAATCAGATTGTCCCACATGTCCGCCTCCATTACTTAACTCCGATGCAAATGGTTATGACATGGTT
>DGNZ01000414.1 GCA_002389175.1 Rhodospirillaceae bacterium UBA4479
CCACCAGACAATTCGCCAACTTTGACAAACAACTTCTCACCAATCCCAAGTTGCTCAGCAATGGGTTGGATTAAGGCAATGTCTGCAGGGCGTGGCCAAACAAGATTTAATAAATTGCGCACGACTGAGTTTCGCTGCAACGCGCCCATATAAATATTGTGAAATACGCTCAACGTAGGCACTAAGCCTAAATCCTGCGGCACGAACGCTGTATCTGCTGCATATCGAGCTTGCAGGATTGATATAAGCGTTGATTTTCCCGCACCACTTTGGCCAACAAGAGCGATCCGCTCGCCTGCATTGATCTCAATTGAAATATCGCGGAGAACGATGTCTCCGCGATATCCAAAATCTTCATCGGTGAGCTTGAAACGCAAGATCAATCAATCAGCTTGATCTGTTTCGCAACATCCAGAATTGGCTGATAGTCAGCATTGGAAGCTGGAATGAAGCTTTTACGTGGGAACGCAGCAAGTAAGTCTGGGTCTTTCATCGACAACAGTGCTTTCGTGACGCGGTCCGAGAAACCTTCACCGAACTGCTTATTCACATCACCACGAATTGACCACTGGTAATCAGGATATGCAGGTGTTTTCCAGATAACCGATACCTTGCTTGCATCGATCTTGCCGGCTTTCATTTCATTCAGCCAAACTTGAAAATTCACAGCACCAACTTGATACGCACCAGATTGCACAAGCGCGATAGTCTTGGAATGGTTACCACTGAAACCAACCTTGGCGAACGCATCGTCAGGCGCAGCATTTAATTGCTTGCGAATATGATACTCAGGCATCAAGCGACCAGACGTTGACCCCTTAGAGCCAAACGTAAACGTCTTACCTTTGATATCCATTGGAAATGTATCTGAGGCTTTAAGGCCTGTGCTCGAATGCGCAATGAAATAGGTTTCGAATACAGGATCTTCTTCGCCCTGCGCGATGGCTTGGGAGCCTTCAACCAGCGAACGTGCACGAACGCCTGAAAGACCGCCGAACCATGCCAATTGAACCTGGTTGTTACGGAACGCCGTTACAGCCGCTGAATATGACTTCACAGGAATATATTTAGCTTCGACACCTAATTCTTTGGAAAGATATGCCGCAACCTTTCCAAAACGCTCACGTAGCTTGCTTTCATCCTGATCAGGGATCGCCGTAAAGACAAAAGCTTCGGCCTTCGATTCTTGTGGGGCAGTGACACTTAAAACTGAAGCGACCATTAAGGCGCTAAAAAATAAAATAAGGGATTTCATGAAACTCTTAAGCCTTCTCGATTTTAAAAAACATATGGGAATGATTTGCTTCGCATGGTGATGACCTATGACATTATCTTCAAGATTTAAATCATGATCATGATGCTTCTTACGATCAAATTTTAGTGTTGGATTGCACGGCGATCAAACCAATGTTGTGTTTTATTCGCAAATGCCACCAATGACAGCATCACCGGGACTTCGACCAAAACACCAACCACCGTTGCCAAAGCAGCACCTGAATTCAATCCATAAAGGCTAATAGCGACCGCAACCGCCAATTCAAAGAAGTTTGACGTTCCAATCAATGCGCAAGGTGCCGCGACTTTAAACGGTACCCGCATACCGAATGCTGCACCGTAAGCGATAATAAAAATTCCATACGACTGAATGATCAAGGGAACGGCAATAAGTACAATCACCAAAGGCTGGTCCAGTATAACCCCGCCCTGGAAGCCGAAAAGCAGCGTCACCATCGCTAAGAGCCCGACACTCGACAAAGGTTTCAACCGGGCGGTAAAAGCATCAACAGCCTCAAGTCCGCCGTTCTCAGTGCGAAGCCCCCGACGCGTGACGATTCCAGCAATCAGAGGCACAACGACATATAATACAACGGACAGAACAAGCGTATCCCATGGCACAGGGATATCTGTAACGCCCAGCAACATGGCGACGATGGGCGCATAGGCGAACACCATGATCACGTCGTTTACGCTCACCTGGATCAACGTGTAGTTCGGATCCCCTTTGGTGAGTTGCGCCCATACAAAGACCATGGCGGTGCACGGCGCGGCACCAAGCAAGATAAGCCCGGCGATATATCCTTCAGCGTCTTCAGGTGGGATGTAATCTGCGAAAACTATTTTAAAAAATAAAACGCCTAGTGCCGCCATGCTGAACGGTTTGATCAACCAATTCACGACAAGGGTAATGAACAAGCCTTTTGGTTGGTCTGTCACACGTGAGATGCTAGCAAAATCGACAGATATCATCATCGGGTAAACCATGACCCAAATCAAAATACCTACGACCAAATTGACCTTGGCGACCTCGATTCCAGCAAGCGCCACAAATATTTCTGGCACAGCTTGCCCCAAAGCAATACCGACAATGATACTTACAGCAACCCAGACGCTCAGAAATCTCTCAAATATTGTCATAGAGCGCTCTGAGGTCCGGTGAAGATGAAATGATGAACTATTCGGCTAAAATCAGCTTTGTACAGGCATCGATTGCTGCATCGAAGGGCGCTCCGAGAACGCATCAAACCATGCTGAAAGCTTTGGTCGCCCGTCTCTGAAATCAATACCAAGAATGGCCAGGCGGAATTCTATCCAACCAACACCCACTGCCGTCGTGATCTGCGCTAAATCTGGCTTTGTCGCATCGAACGTTGCGGCATCAGTTTCAAGAGCATCCAACGAGCGTGCGACTGTATTGCGCATCCGCTGCTTCCAAAAGTCCCACTGCAGGTCTTCAGGTCGGCGCACCAGTTCACTGTAGAGCAAAATCACAGCATCCATCATGCCGTCGGCGAGGGCCGCTATTCGCATGTTCTCAAATCGATCCCGTCCTGACAGGGGGATTAACTTGTCACCATCATGAAGCGAATCAAGATACTCGACGATAACGGGACTATCATAGATGACTTGTCCATCATCACTAATCAGTGCCGGAACTTTACCGACCGGATTAACACCGCCATACGTGGTATCTTTATCCCACGGGAACGTATCAATACGCTCAATCTGGCCGTCGAGGCCGCATTCTTGGGCTGCAATGACGACTTTGCGCACATAAGGAGAAGACGTTCCGTAATAAAGCTTCATGGTTGTTCCCTTGTTAGATATCTTAGTTAAAGTAATTTTCTAGGATTCAATTTAGCGCAAACCATACATTCGTAAAAACGCTAAAATCACCAATTCAATAGTGTTACTTGATTTCTAAATAGCGAAGCATAATGTTCAATATAGGTTCGTTTCATAATTTATCAGCACCAAACGACCATCCAACAGAAGAAAGCAGCAATCATGAAATATAAATGGCTCGGCAAAACCGGCGTAAAAGTCTCACAACTCTGTTATGGTACAATGTCATTTGGTGGGGATGCAGATGCCGCAGAATCAGCAAAAATGTATGGCGCCTGCCGAGATGCCGGAATTAACTTTTTTGATTGCGCGAACGGATACACAAAGGGCAAGGCTGAAGAAATTCTCGGCGGACTCATAGCTTCCGAGCGCGATGAATTGGTCATCACATCCAAATGTTATGTACCTATGAGTGATGATATCAATGATCGCGGCGGCAATCGTCGACATATAGCAATGGCCGTTGAAGATAGCCTCAAAAGATTGAAGACCGACCGACTTGATGTTCTTTTCATGCATCGTTGGGACTACAAGACACCCCTCGAAGAAACCATGCGCGCTCTAGAAAAACTCGTGTCTGATGGCAAAGTATTGTACCTGGGTGCCAGTAACTATGCGGCATGGCAGGTTGCAAAGGGTTTGGGCGTTGCTGAGCGTTTTGGCTGGCCGAGATTTGATGTCATTCAACCTATGTACAGCTTGGTGAAACGTCAGGCAGAATCAGAAATTTTCCCATTGGCTTTGGCAGAAGACCTTGGTGTCATTACATACAGCCCCGTTGGCGGCGGACTGTTGAGCGGGAAATACGGACCAAACCAACGACCTGACGGTGGCCGCTTGATGACAGACAAAGGATACACGGCACGTTATGGCGAAGATTGGTTCTTTGATACAGCTGGTGATTTTAGTGCTCTTGCAAAAGATCGTGGTGTTCATGCTGTAAGTCTTGCCGTTGCATGGGCTGCAGCTAATCCTGCGGTCACATGCCCAATTGTTGGCGCCAGAAGCCTGGAGCAATTGCAGCCATCACTCGACTCAATCAACGTCGAGATGCCACCAGAACTCCATGCGGAAATCGCAGCACTCTCCAGAACTCCTCCACCAGCGACAGATCGCTTAGAGGAACAAGGGTAATTGTTGCCACAAGTTAGGATTTCCTCCCGATGAAATATGCGAAGCTTGGAAATAGTGGCCTGAAGGTTTCACCAATTTGTTTGGGCGCGATGACCTTTGGCAATCAGACAAGCACTAACGTCGCCGCAAAGATTGTTAACACAGCCCGTGACGCTGGCGTGAATTTCATTGATACCGCTGAGTCCTACACCAAAGGCGAATCCGAACGCATCTTGAGCAAGTTGATCCGGCGTGATCGTCACGACTGGGTTATTGCCACGAAACTTGGTAGCAAAGCCATTGGTGACGGTCCCAATCAACGCGGGCTCAGTCGTGCTTGGATGATGG
>DGNZ01000106.1 GCA_002389175.1 Rhodospirillaceae bacterium UBA4479
GTAATGCGGGGGTCGGGTGTTCAAGTCACCCAGGCGGCACCATTTTTTTGTCAGAATCATGCTTTTCGTACGTCTAGGACGGCCTTAATCAGGTCTTCTGGCATGCCATCCATGTGCGCACCTCCTTATGAGGGTAAGATTGTGAATACATAGCGGATCAAATTTTATCGACAAGTTTTATAACCTGTTGTGATTGCGATCATCTAAGCTTAGCGATATCGACAATGAGTTAGGTTGGGCAGATGCCAAAATGACAACGGGTCTTCTTTTATTGGCTGCATTTGCGGCGTGCTACGCGATGTTGGCGCGATGGGTCTCGTCGACGGTTTTGACGGCGCCCATGGTCTTTATCGCTTTTGGCTTGTTGTTATCTCAAACCGGGCTGTTCCCTGTCGGCGATGCCGAAAGTATTTTACACCTCGTCGCCGAGGTCGCTTTGGTTTTGTTGCTGTTTTTGGATGCGGCGCAGATTAATCTTAGCGCGTTGCGTCAGCGGCATGTCTGGCCGCAAAGGATGCTGGTGATCGGCTTGCCGCTTGCGATTTTGTTTGGAAGCTTTGCAGCTTGGTTGTTTTTACCGCATTGGCCCATTTTCGCATTGTTGCTGTTGGCATCCATACTGGCACCTACGGATGCTGCTTTGGGCCAAGCGGTTATCACCAATCCCATCGTACCGGAACGTGTACGCCGAGCGTTAACTGTTGAAAGCGGGCTAAACGATGGATTGGCGCTGCCCGCCGTATTGCTTTTTGCTAGTCTGACCGCCGCTGCGATGGACCAAGATGGCTACAATTGGTTGGCATTTGGTGCCAAACAGTTGCTGTTGGGCCCACTTGCGGGGGCGGTGGTGGGACTAGGTGGCGGGACACTTCTTGTATGGGCGCAAAAAAAGAATTTAACCGCCGAGGCATTTGAAGCGGTCGGCACTATATCAATCGCAGGTGTTGCATATCTTTGTGCCACCGCTGTCGATGGCAATGGCTTCATCGCGGCGTTCGTTGCTGGGCTGTGTTTCGGCCATGCCGTCAAAGGTCGATGCAAATATGTTTATGAATTTACTGAAAGCGAAGGTCTGTTGCTGACCTGGGCTGCATTCTTTTTGCTGGGCCTCGCACTGCTCCCAGAAGCCCTAAATCATCTTTCATGGACAACTGTTGGAATTGCATTCGTAAGTCTTTTCGTCGTCCGCCCGCTCGCGATCTGGATATCATTGGTCGGCACCGACGCGTCTTTAACAACACGCTTGTTCTTTGGATGGTTTGGCCCGCGCGGATTGGCCACAGCCTTGTTTGCGCTGTTGGTTGTCCCACAAATCAATCAAGACCTCGCCGCCGCCCTGCTGGCCATCGCGATCAACATTGTATGGATGAGCGCCATCCTGCATGGCGTTACTGCACAACCTGCAGCCAAATGGTATGCCGCGCGCATCGCCGCAATGGGCGATTGCCCGGAAACAAAATCAGCTGAAATAAGTGCCAAGCCGCTTATCACACATCCAAACCCGGAAACCGATTTACCGTCTAAGCCATCTCTTAAATAAAGCTGCAGTTACAAAACTCAAAGGTTTTGCCGACCGGGTCCCTGGGAATAGCATGGGTCTCTAAAGTCGATCTTGTCCGGATGTCACCTGACAACCTGAAAGAATAGCTCCACCCAATAATGCTAGTCCTATTTTTCTACAAAAGCACAACACGTGCGAGCATCCTATAAATTAACCCAATAGTAGAATACAGTATCATTCGTGCTTTTGGTGTTGTCTATTCTTTCTAAAGTTAATGGTTCTAACCAACCAATATGAGTAAAGGTTAACGGTTACGTATAATCACGTACCCTCATTTGGCGAGTTTCCTGTTAGCTTTTTCGCTTGGGTCTCGATCAATGCAAAGCACTCAATTTTGCGCGCCCTGCAGGGGATATTCGGAGAAGATGCTATGAGAATTTCATCTCGGTTACCGCTCATTATCGTCATGTGTACGCTGATCTCGTCGATCGGTGTGGGGGCGGTTGTGTACTGGCGCGCTGCCGATGCGCTAGAGCAAAAGGCCATTAACAATTTAGTATCGTTGCGGGAATCACGGGCGGCTTCATTCAAGAATTACCTTCAAGGGATTGAGGAAGACCTGGCGTTGATTGCGCAAAGTCCGATTGTAAAAAATGCCTTGTTGGATTTTACTGTAGGATTTAACGCTCTCGGGACCTCTAAAGAACGGTCTGAGAAAACCCTCAAAGAATATTTCAACGCCGCTGATCCCGCAGGGAACGCTCTGGGGAAGATCAATTCAGCTCATAATTTGTATCAGTATCAGTATGCACATCAACGTCATCACGTTTGGCTAAACCTGCTCCGTGATTTGAAAGGGTACTATGATGTGTTTTTGGTAAATGCTGGTGGTGACGTCGTGTATTCCGCCACCAAAGAAGATGAATTTGCGACCAATCTGGTGACGGGACGTTGGAATAAAACCGAATTGGCCCGCACCATTGATGGGGCGAGCGATACCCCGCCGAACGTCAAAAGTATGTTCGCCGATTTCAAAAGGCACGGGCCCAGTGCCGATGCGCCAGCGGGCTTTATCTCTGAACCGGTATACAATAACGGTCGGTTCATTGGGGTGATCGCACTGCAAATGCCCATCGATCGGTTGAACAACATCATGCATGTCACGGCCGGTATGGGTGAAACGGGTGAAACGTACATCGTTGGCCAAGACACGTTGATGCGATCGGATTCCCGATTTGATAAAGAGCCATCAATACTGGTGACACCGGTCAATACCGTCGCAGTCGATAGGGCGCTGGTGGGTGAATCGGGTTATGCTGAAATGTACGATTACCGAGGTATCGAGGTTTTAGCCGCATACGGGCCATTTGATTTTAAAGACACGCGATGGGCATTAATGGCCGAGATGGATCAGGCAGAAGTGTATCAGCCGATCAGGGAACTGGGGCAGTTCATCATCATCGTTGTGATCATCACAGGGATGTCCGTTACGTTGATCGGCAGCATGGCGGCGCGGTCGGTGACCGATCCACTGTCGCGTGTCCGCGATGCCTTTGAGCAGTTTGGCCGAGACAAACGAAAAACCGGCGACATACCAGGCGTTAAACGCAACGATGAGTTGGGGGATATTGCACGCACGTTCTCAAGCGTTGCGGATCAGGTTTCTGAATTTATCGATGAACAAGAAAGCCAAGCGCAACAACTTGAATCCCAAGTCAACGAACGGACCCAAGACTTAGAAAAATCGCAGAATAAACTCGAAACCCTGGTGAAGCGGGGGATCGATATGAGCGGTGAACAATCCGAAGGTAAGCTGTTCGAAGCGATCCTGGACAGCGCCAAGGAACTCGCCCTCGCCGATGGTGGCACACTTTATCTTCGCCAAGATGACGAGCTTATTTTTGAAACCATGAAGACGGACTCGTTGGGCATTGCGCTCGGCGGCGCGACAGGTCAATCCATCGATCTGCCACCGGTACAGATGTATCAAGAAGATGGTGTCACCCCGAATGAAAAAAATGTCGCCAGCCACGCTGCGATGATGGGCCAAACGGTGATCATCGATGATGCGTATGAAGATGACCGTTTTGACTTCACCGGCACCCGATTGTTCGACGAGAAAACGGGGTATCGTTCGAAATCATTCTTAACGGTGCCGCTGCGCCCACGGGGCAAAGATGTCATCGGCGTGTTGCAGTTGTTGAACGCGCAAGATGCCGAAACCGGCGAGGTCATTCCGTTTGACCAAGAAGTTGTTGGCTTTGTTGAAGCCTTGGCGGCCCAGGCTGCGGTGGCACTCGATAATCAAAACCTGATCGAGGCACAGAAACAACTTTTGGATAGTTTCATCGAATTGATCGCGAGCGCAATTGATGCCAAGTCAGCGTATACCGGCGGGCACTGTCACCGCGTGCCAGAAATCGCAATGATGCTGGCCAAAGAAGCTGCTGATGCCAAGCAGGGCCCGTTTGCTGAATTTGATTTCGTTAATGAAGATGAATGGCGGGAATTTCGGATCGGGGCCTGGCTGCATGATTGCGGCAAAGTCACAACGCCCGAATATGTCGTCGATAAAGCGACGAAACTGGAAACGATCTATAACCGGATCAACGAAATCCGCATGCGGTTTGAGGTCCTGATCCGCGATAACCAGATCGCCCTGCTAGAAGCCCAGCTGTCGGGCGACACCCCCGACGAAGCTACGTTTGAGGCCGAACATACAAAGCTTATCGAAGAATTCGAATTTCTGGCAAAATGTAACATCGGTGGCGAGTATATGGACGAAGAGGAAATGGACCGTGTCCGCCAAATTGGGGACCGGAGCTGGACTCGCCATCTCAACGATCGGCTGGGTTTGTCGGCGAGCGAACTTGAACGGTTTGAGGGACAACCGGAACAGGCCCTGCCCGCAGTGGAAAAACTGCTCGATGATAAACCGTCGCATATTGTTAAGCGGCCCGATGGTGATGTGTTTGGTGATAACCCCCATGGCTTTGATATGGAAGTCCCAGAACACCTTTATAATTACGGCGAGGTTTATAATTTGTGTATCGCGCGCGGCACGCTGACCAACGAAGAGCGGTTTAAGATCAACGATCACATCATCCAAACCATCATTATGCTGAACGCCCTGCCGTATCCGAAGCACTTACAACGCATTCCTGAAATCGCAGGTAATCATCACGAAACCATGATTGGTACCGGGTATCCACGGAAATTATCCAAGGGTGATATGTCGATCCCGTCTCGGATTATGGCCATCGCGGATGTGTTCGAAGCCCTGACGGCATCGGACCGACCGTACAAGGCCGCGAAGACGCTTTCAGAGTCTATCAAGATCATGGGCTTTATGAAAAAAGATCAGCACATCGACCCGGAACTGTTCGATCTGTTCCTGACCAGCGGTGTCTACAAGGAATATGCGGAACGCTACCTGTTGCCCGAGCAACTCGATGAGGTGGATATTCAGGCGTATATGTAGGCGCGCGCTATCGTGCTGAAGGTAACTGCTGTTCCACCAACGTGACCCAGTACTGACACCCGACGCCCAAGATCTCATCGTTCAGATCGTAATGCGGATTATGTAACGATGCACTACATGGCCCCGTGTCGCCATTCCCAATCAGAATATAGCACCCGGGTTTTTGCTGCAGCATGCGGGCAAAGTCCTCGGATGCGCCGCAGGTGGGGCAATCCGGATCAACGCCAACTTCACCTGCCACAGTTTGTGCGGCACGGATTGCGGCATCAGTCTCGGTCGGTGAATTCACGGTCGGGACAAAATCATTTTGATAAAGCACATCGGCCTCTGCGCCATGGGCCGCACAAATGCCGGAGACGATTTCGCGCATGCGGCGTTCAATCGTGTGCTGGACGTCTGACGTCAGCGCACGGCAATCGCCCTTAATCGTAAACGTCGATGGGATGATGTTGCGCGCCCCATCGGTAAAGACTTCGGTGATCGACACCACGCCCCATTCACGCGAACTGAGTGACCGCGATACAATGGTCTGTAGGGCTTGGATAATTTCCGCTCCCACGATGATTGGATCAACGGTGCGTTCCGGCATGGATGCGTGACCGCCACGGCCATGGACCGTGATCTCAAACACATCCTCGGATGTCATGATGGTGCCTTTGCGGACCGCGAAATGCCCCGCAGGGATACCTGGCATATTGTGCATGCCATACACGGCGTCCATGGGGAATCGTTCGAACAACCCATCATCAATCATCGATAACGCGCCCAGGCCATCTTCTTCGCTGGGCTGGAAAATGAAATACACTGTCCCGTCAAATGTGTCGGACTCTGCCAGTATCTTGGCTGCACCCAGCAGCATCGACGTGTGACCGTCGTGGCCGCAACCGTGAAACACGTTCTCAACGGTCGATTTATGATCAAAGTCGTTGGCTTCTTGGATTGGGAGCGCATCCATATCGGCACGCAGCCCGATGGCGCGGTTACCACTGCCGCGGCGTAACACACCAACGACTCCGGTCTGGCCAATGCCGCGATGAACCTCGACACCAAATTCTTCTAGCAGCGCCGCGACCTTGTCCGACGTCCGGATCACATCAAAACCCAATTCAGGGTGACGATGGATATCGCGCCGCCAACTGGTCATGTCGGTAGTCAGGGGTTTGAGATCTGCAGCGGCATTATTCATATGGATTTCCTGTGTGATGCTGTGTTTTTTTATAAAGAATCTTTACCCAACAAAAAACCCCGGTGCTGAACACCGGGGTTTCTGTAACGTGTCTGAACTGTGCGGTTATTCGCGATTACCGAACAAGTGCAACAGCATCAGGAACATGTTGATAAAGTTCAAGTACAGCGAAAGTGCGCCCATCAGGCTTTTCTTGGAAGCCGTCTCGCCGCTGTCACCTTCGTAGTACGAAGACTTGATGCGCTGTGTGTCGTACGCGGTCAAACCAGCGAAGACCAGCACACCGATCACGGAGATCATGAACTGCATGGCTGAGCTTTCGAGGAACATGTTGACGATGCTCGCCAAGATAATCCCGATCAAACCCATCATTAGGAACGAGCCCATGCCGGTCAGGTCTTTTTTGGTTGTGTAACCAAACAAGCTGAGGCCTGCGAACGCGCCCGCCGAGATGAAGAACACCCGTGCGATGCTGGAATCCGTGTACGTGATGAAGATTGTCGATAGCGACACACCCATCACTGCGGCAAATGCCCAGAATACGATCTGTGCGGTTGCAGCACTCATTTTGTTGATGCCAAAGCTCAACGCCAGCACAAAGCCGAGCGGGGCCAGCATGACAACAAAGGACAAGCCCGACCCAAAGAGGGTCTGCATAAGAGCGGGTTGCGTGGAAACGACATAAGCCATCAGGCCGGTGATCGCGACACCTGCAGCCATGTAGTTATAAACGCCAAGCATATAACTGCGTAGGCCAGCATCAAGTGATGCGTCATACGCTTGCGAAGGGTTCATTCGCTGGGTGCGAGCACCATTGCGGTCGTTAGATCCGAAAGCCATTTCAAACTCCTGTTATCAGGTAACAATTACCTGAAATGAAAATAGGGTATGTACCCCCCACATTTCAACGGTAAGTGGGGCAACTTAACAAAATTTCATGAATAACGAAACCATTGAAAAACAACGATTTTTAGTCATTTCGCAGATATGGGGCTGTTTTCATCCCTAAAATCCGCCACGATCCGGCCAATCCAAACCCGATTGTGGCCGCCAAAGCCAAAACGACAGTCATTCCCGCATCTATCGGCAGCCACACCCAATCCATCCGCATCAGGAACGTAATCACCCCCCACGATGCCAATGTGCCAACGCCGACAGCAGCCAGTCCGGTGATTAAACCCAGCACGCCATATTCTAAAATGAACATGGCTGCGATGCGGCGACGGGTCGCGCCCAAGACTTTAAAGACGACCGCATCAAACGTGCGGCGACGCTGCCCAGCGGCCAAGGCCCCTGCCAGCACAATGGCACCCGCGATCACGGTGACCCCGGCGACGGAACGGATCGCGCCACTGATGCCCTCTAATAACTTGGCGGCGGCCTGCAGGGCTTCGCGCACCTGCACGGCAGATACATTATCGAACGCATCGGTGACGGCGCGTTCCAGAACTTTTTCCGCATCGGGTGTCGCGTTGGCAGCAGCGATGTGGGTGTGCGGTGCGCCTTCTAAAACACCCGGCGAAAGCACCACGGCGAAATCGAACCGCAGCGATCCCCAATCAATATCACGCAAGGATGCGATCTCGGCTTTGATCTCGCGACCCAACACATTGATGGTGAGCGAATCACCGACCCCGACGCCAAAACCGTCCGCCAATTTGGAATCAAAACTGATCAACGGCGGCCCGGCATAATCGCTTGGCCACCATTCGCCGGCAACCAGTTCAGTGTTCGGCTTCATGGCAGCGGTCGAGCTAAAAGCACGGTCACCGCGCAGCGCCCATTGGTTTTCAGGCGGCACGTTTTTTGGATCGGCGGCAACGCCATTGATTTCAACGATGCGCCCCCGCACCACGGGCTCGCGGATCAAACCCGAAACCCCGGGTGTGGTGTTCACAATGCGATCGAACTCTTCGACCTGATGCGGTTGAATATCGATGAAGAAATAGGCCGGCGCTTCGTTGGGCAGGCGTTCAGATATCTGCTGCGACACGTTGCCTTCGATTTGGATCACGGCGACTAAAACCGACAGTCCCAGGCCCAATGATAAGATCACACCCGGTGCGGCGGACCCAGGGCGATAAACGTTTGCCAAGACCAACCGCAACAGCGCGTTGCTGGGTTTTAACCTTCGGCTCACGGCGATCAGTGCGGCCCCGGTCAGACGCAACAGACCAAATGTCGCCAATGCACCCAAGATGAACCAAAATGCAAAGCGCGGATCGGTCGCGGTGAAAAACACCAGTGCCGCCAAGATGGCGATCCCGACACCAATCCAGACCAGAAAAAATAATGGCGGGCGCTGCGCCAATGGCTGCGCGGCGGCGCGGAATAAATCACGCGGCGATACCTGACGTGCGCGACCGATGGGCCACAGTGCTGCCGTGATCGCAATCACCACACCGAATGCGGCGGCGGCGATGATGGCGCTGGGATATAGGGCGATCTCGGGTCGTACCGGAAGCGTATCGGCAAAGGTGCCCAGCAATGCAGCTGGCAGTGCGATCCCCCCGACAATCCCGACCACGATGCCAATCCCGGCCAGGCACAAAAGCTGCAGCAGATAAATGCTGACGATCAACTGTGAATCAGCGCCCAGACATTTGAGGGCAGCGATGGTGCGTGTTTTGCTTTCAAGATATGCAGTGACAGCGCGGGTGATGCCAACGCCGCCGACCAACAATACGGTATAACCCACAAAGCTCATGAACAGGGTCAGACGGTCGATGAAACGTTGCACGCCGGGAGCGGCCTCGTCCGTGCCGCGAATGCGCCATCCGGCATCGGGGAATGCGGTGGTTAAATCTTCACGCCAAGCCTTGGTATCGGTTCCTGCAGGTAATGTCAGACGATAGTAATGGCGGATCAGGCTGCCGGGCTGTATCAGGCCAGTCGCTTCCAGGGCGTCCGTGGCGATCATCAGCCGGGGCCCAAAGTTCACCATGTTGGTGACGCGGTCGGGTTCCTTGTCGATGGTGCCCGCGATGCGGAACTGGGCTTTGCCGACCCGCACCAGATCACCGATCTCGACTTCCAGCTTTTCCAAAAGGTTGGGGTCAACCAGAGCCCCGGCGTGGCCATCACGCATGGCCAACGCATCCTGCACCCTGGCCGTAGGGGTCATTTTTAATTCACCCGCCAGCGGATACATATTATCAACGGCCTTTAACTGAATTAATGTGCGTTCCTTGGTCCCCACGGTGGAAACCGCCATCGCGCGCATGCCGACGGCTTTTGAAATCGCGTCCGACGTTTGATCAAGGTAGGCATATTCCTCGGCAGATGTGGGGCGATGCACCAAGCGCAGTTCAACATCACCGCCCAACAATTGTTTGGCATCGGCCCGCAACCCACCAATGATCGCTGAACTGGACCAGCCAACGGCGGCAATTGCGCCGACGCCTAATGCCAGGCACGCTAAGAACACGCGAAAGCCTTTGATGCCACCGCGCATTTCGCGCTGCGACAAGCGCCATGCCAGGGATAAATTTGTCATGTGAATGCCCTAGTCCGCTGCAGCGACGATGGAGGTATCGTCTGCAACGATTTTGCCATCCGCGATGGAAATCCGCCGTCCGCATTTATCGGCCAAGCGCATTTCATGGGTCACCAAAACAAGCGTTGTGCCATTGCGATCATGTATTCCAAACATCAGGTCCATGATCTTCTCGCCCGTCTCGCCGTCCAAATTTCCCGTCGGCTCGTCGGCCAAAATCAATGCGGGGCGCGGTGCCAGGGCACGGGCCAGGGCGACGCGTTGTTGTTCACCGCCCGATAATTGTCCCGGATAATGGGTGATGCGATGGCCGAGACCGACTTCGGTGAGTGCTTCTTCGGCGCGGTTGAATGGGTCATCCCCCCCGCTGAGTTCCAACGGCAGCGCGACGTTTTCCAGTGCCGTCATGTTGGGGATCAAATGGAAATCTTGGAACACGATACCGATGGTGTTCCCACGGACCTTTGCCAACTCGTCTTCGCTTTTGCCATCGAACGTGATATCTGCGACACGGACGGATCCTTTGGTTGCGCGTTCCAATCCGGCCAAGATCATCAACAGTGATGTTTTGCCAGACCCGGACGGCCCGACAATTCCTACGGTTTCTCCCTGACCGACAGTTAAGTCGATACCGCGCAAAATCTCTACCGGGCCAGCATCGCTCGACAAGGTCAGTTCGACATCGTTAAGTTGAATCAGTGAAGAATCTGCAGACGTCATGTTTAATTCCGGTTTCTCATGCGTATATAGGTCGAGTGGCATAATGATAGGGCCCAGTTATTTGATGGATATGCGCCAAATTCTAAGAAATTCAATGCACGGTCTTGTGATCGCACTTTGCGTCACGGTTATCTCATTTACGGCGCAGGCCGCGAATTCGATCACCCTTGTGGTTTTTGGTGATAGTTTGAGTGCCGGGTACGGCCTGGAAAAAGCGCACGCGTTCCCGACCCGATTGGGCCAGGCGCTGGATGCCAAGGGCTATGACGTCAACGTCGTGAACGCGGGTGTGTCTGGCGATACGACCGCTGGTGGGCGGTCCCGGTTGGCCTGGACGTTGGGCGAAGACGTTGATGCGGTGATTTTGGAACTGGGGGCAAATGATGCGCTGCGCGGTCTGGGCACCGAACAGGCGTACCGGAATCTAGCCGCCATGCTACAGGTTTTGGCCGACAAGAATATCCCCGCATTGTTAGCGGGTATGCGCGCGCCGCCCAACATGGGTGAAGATTATGGCAAAGCCTTTGATCAGGTGTATCAGCGCTTGGTGGCCGAATTTGATGTGGTGTTCTATCCGTTTTTTTTAGAAGGCGTCGCGGCAAATCCAGCGTTGAACATAGAAGACGGCATTCACCCCAACCCGGCTGGCGTTGATGTGATTGTTGATCGCATCCTCCCCGATGTTGAAACCTTGTTAAAAAAGGCTGGTGCCAATGTCGGTGGTGCCTCGTGAGTTATTTCCAAATTGCGTTTTCAAACTCCGATGATCCAGCGGCGATCTCTTCTGAGCTTTGCGATGGGTTGAGTGCAACAAAAGGCTCACCCCTCAACAGTGTCGAGCATGGTGGCCTGGGCGTGTTGTACGCAACCGATGTGGTCGGCGATCAGCTCCAAAACATCGTGGCGTCACTGAAGCTGGCCACGGGTGTCGATATTTGGATCGGCACGTTGGGGGTGGGTGTCGTGGCTAACGAGCGCGCGGCGTTCGATCGGCCCGCCGCCGTCGCGATGATTTTGGATATCCCGTCGAGTGATTATCGCATGCTACCGATCAGCCCGATCCCCGGCAGCCTGCCCGAAGATGTTCAGCAATGGGTTGAGACCGTTCGCCCAAGTAGCGGCCTTGTTCATGCCGACCCCTCGTCGCCGACCATTGCGACCATGATCGAAGGCATTGCGGAACGCACCGGGGCGTATTTGGTTGGTGGCCTGACGTGTTCACGCGGCCCCCAGCATCAATTGGCAGGCGATGTGGGCAGCGGTGGATTATCGGGTGCTTTGTTTTCGCCCGATATTGCGGTGACGGCGGGACTGTCGCAGGGCTGTAGCCCGCTTGGCCCAACGCGACAGATCACAGCCGGCGAATCCAACATTGTGTATGAGCTGGATGGACGTCCGGCGATTGATGTTTTCAAAGAAGACATCGGCGAAATGCTGGCCCGCGACCTGCAGCGCGCGGCAGGCTATGTGCATGTGGCGTTTCCTGTCAGCGGGGCCGACACGGCGGATTACATGGTGCGCGATTTGATGGGGATTGATCCCGAAAGCGGCTGGCTCGGTGTTGGTTCGGAAATCACGGTCGGGGATCGGATAATGTTTGTGCGCCGTGATCCGGTGAGTGCGCAAAAAGATCTGGGCCGGATGTTACGCGACGTCAAAAAACGCCTGCCCGGTCCGGCGCGTGGCGCGATTTATATATCGTGCGTGGCGCGTGGCCCCAGCATGTTTGGCGACGAAGAAACCGAGGCCGAGATCGTCTCGGACGGTTTGGGTGGGACGCCGGTGATTGGTTTCTATGCCAGCGGCGAAATCTGCCACGACCGGATTTATGGTTATACCGGCGTGCTGTTGGTGTTTGGGTGATCTGCGTCACTTGACAGTTGGGGGGCGCTGCACCCATTTAAACGCCAGCCAGAAACACCCTCTCGACGAACTTCCAAGGACCTCTCCATGCACATGAATACCCTCGGCCGGACCGACATCCGGGTTAGCCGCATTTGCCTCGGCACCATGACGTTTGGCGCGCAAAACGACCAAGACTCCTCTTTTCGTTTGATGGACATCGCGTTTGAGCGTGGTGTGAATTTCTTTGATTCCGCCGAAATGTATTCGTTCCCGGCCAGCGCCGAAACTCAGGGTAAAAGCGAAGAAATTTTGGGGGCTTGGATCAACGCACGAGGGTTGCGCGATAAAGTCGTGATCGCAACCAAGGTGACGGGACCCGGTGGGCGGTTCGAACATATCCGGGGCGGTGATTTGAAATTCACCCGTGCCCAGGTGGCCGAGGCCGTTGATCTCAGCCTGAAGCGCATGGGCACCGATGTCATCGATTTGTATCAGACGCATTGGCCGGAACGCGGTGCGAACTATTTTGGCAAACGTGGCTATAGCCACGATCCAGCCGATACGGATTGGACACCCATTGCCGAGGTCGTGGCCGCGATGGAAGAACAAGTCCAGGCCGGGAAAATCCGCGCCTTTGGCGTGTCCAACGAAACGCCGTGGGGTGTCATGGAACATTTACGGTTGGGCGGTGAAGGGTCAACTCGTGTCGCTGCGATTCAAAACCCCTATAACCTTTTAAACCGGACGTTCGAAGTCGGCTTGGCCGAAATG
>DGNZ01000156.1 GCA_002389175.1 Rhodospirillaceae bacterium UBA4479
AGGGTTGACGGCGCTGAAGCTGTTCGGACTCAAACGGTAAAATGGGGGGCGGCATATGAAAGTTGGCATAATCGGCCTTGGTATCATGGGCAGTGCGTACGCGGCCAACCTGCTGAAGGCGGGGCTCGATGTTCTCGGGGTCGATCCTGCGATAGAGGGGCGCACCCAACTTGAAGCGGCGGGCGGCACGACGTACGAGGTGGTCGGACCTTGGGTTGCCGAGTGTGATCTCATCATTATCTCCGTCGCCTCGCCCAAGGTACTATCGTCCGTATGCTGGCACCTGATGAAGTATCTAAAGCCAGGTCAGGTCGTGATGGAAACCGGAACGTTTGCGATGGCCGACAAACTTGCAGCGCGCGAGGCCATTGAAGTGGGTGGTGCAATCCTGCTTGATGCACCAGTGAGTGGGACTGGTATTCAGGCCGCAATGGCTGATCTAGTGATCATGGCCTCTGGTCCGACAGATGCGATAGACCATGCAAGGCCGTTTATGGCCTACCTATGCCACACGATCATAGACGCGGGTGCCTTTGGGGCTGGCACAAAATTGAAGTTCATCGCCAACCACGCTGTCGCATTGCACAATTGCGCAGCAGCCGAGACGTTGCATTATGCAGATTCGCTCGGGCTTGATCGTGACGTCGTTTATTCGCTTCTTTCCAAGGGTGCGGGTCAATCCAAAATGCTTGATTTGCGAATGCCTCTGATGATGTCGGGCAATTACACACCAGCAACGGCCCATATGGCTATGTTTGAAAAAGACCTTGCCATCATCGGAGCCGATATTCGCGCTCAAGAGATCAGCACGCCAATGTTTGATGCAGTTTCAGATCTATATGAAAAAAGCTATTCGCTTGTGCCGATGGATTATGACACCGCCGCAATCTTTGAGGTCTATCGAAACACCAACGGCGAAACGTGACCGCGCCTTGAGCGGCGACCTACCAAGGATAAGCATCGCGCAGGGCTTTGCGGCCACGATTGCCCTCATCTCCCTTGTATGTATCCTTACGACGTCCAACGCGTCTTTACAGGTTCTCGCAATTTCAATCTCTGGCATTTCTGCTTTTGCCACGCGCAGCCTTCCCGAAGCGACAATAGCGTTGGTTATTTTTTTGGCATTCCTTGCAATCGGAGCCGCCCCACAAGACGTGATCTTCTCAGGATTTGCGACCAGCGGCTTTTGGCTTTTGGTGGGTGGTCTAGTCATCGGGGCTGCGATAACGTCTTCAGGTTTAGGCACACAGATTGCACGCCGCCTCTTTGCCTACACGGGTTGTTCTTACATCCGTGCGGTGTGGGTCTTGTCGCTTGGCGGGCTCGTTTTGGGGGCCTTGGTGCCATCAGCCATTCCGCGGGTTATCGTGATGATGCCCATCACATTGGCACTTACTGGCACAATGGGCCTGCTCCCCGGCTCGCGAGGCCACACTGGTCTTTTGATGACTGGCGCGATGATGACGTTAGTTCCAACCTATGCCTTTCTCACAGCCAACCTTCCGACGATTATCGAGTTAGGAACCATTGACATACTATATGGAGAGCGCTTCACGTACGGGGCCTATTTTATCCAGAATGCTCCGATCAACGCGGTGCGTTTTGCCGTATTGCTGATGTTGCTTCTGACTTACGGTCGCACGGTAGTTTCGACCAACTCAGAACAAGAGGGTACAGAGCTGACAGAGCCGCTGACCTCTGGCCAAGTGCGGCTATCATGGCTTCTGATCTTAGCAATATTTTTTTGGGCGACCGATACATGGCACGGAATTGCGCCCGCGTGGATCACATTGGCTGCCGCTCTTGTTTTGTTATTGCCATCGGCAGGGATCTTTTCACCGCAGGCCATGAAAACCGAAATTGACTTTTCCATCGCATTTTTAATCGCTGCTGTCTTTTGCATCAGTGCTGTCATTACCGACATCGGTCTTGGTGCAAAAATTGCCAAATTTATTGTCCCTGCCTTAGCCCTTGGACAAGGCAACAGCTTTTGGGACTTTACGGCCGTCACAGCTTTTTCGACTGTCCTTTCCCATCTCACCATTGCCCCTGCGACTCCTGTGGTTTTGGCGCCATTAGTAGGGTCGATGAGTGACGCGACGGGATGGTCAATCAACGCAGTCGCTATGGCCCACAATGTCGGTTTTTCCACAACTGCCCTGCCGTACCAATCACCACCTTTGCTGATCGGAATAGCGATCGCACGCATTCCAGTTGGGGCCCTGACGCGACTATGCCTTGTGTCAGCGCTTGTAACCTCAGTGGTTGGCATTCCTTTGACGTGGGCTTGGTGGGTTTGGATCGGGTTCATTTAGCCTTTTTGCAATCGCGGACTTGCCGCACGCCCGCAATTGTTATGAGTTTGTGGCTATGAACCACCGACGAAAAGATCTCACCCTATGAGCGATCAGATCCTGTTCTGGATTGTGGCCTGCCATCGCCGCCTTCTTTGTTAGCAGCGCAAGGGCGGATGGCCCATGGTAGCAATCCTGAGCGTTCCAATCATGTCTTTGATCATGTCACCGATGCAGGGGGGGGGCGCCCTACTTCTGCCTATACATTTGGTTAGCGACGTTTATGGGGTCTGGAAATACCGGGAATCCCATTCCATCCAAAACTTATTCATCCTGATCCCAGCCGCCGCAATCGGTGTATTCGCAGGCTGGCTGTTCGCTGGTGATACTGATGAAGATGTGGTGCGGATTATCATCGGCTGTGTCGGGCTGATATTCTTGGCAATGAGACAATGGGGCCGCTTGGGGGCAGCCGTGAGCCGCGCCCTGTAGACGTGCCTTTTGGATTATTCTGGGGTAGCCTTTCCAAATTTACGAGTTTTGCGTCACACGCAGGTGGACCCGCGTTTCAGCTTTACGTTTTGCCTCAACAATTGCCGAAGATGATGTTGCAGTCACGTCCACAGTCCTGTTGGCGCTCATCAGTTGGATGAAAGTACCGCCCTACATAGCGCTTGAATTGATCGACAGTAGTGACTGGCACATCGTTGCCATTTTGTCACCCGTGGCGATTTTTGGTGCTTGGTTTAGCTACCGAATGACCCGCCTCCTCCCACAAAACGTATTTTTAGTCGTGGTCGAAGTTGCGTTGTTCCTCATTTAAATCAAATTGATCCGCGGCGCACTAAACGGCTGACAAGGGATTTTGATTGATCATTGTCATAAGCCACAACTCCGAAGGTCGTGGCAATGAACATGCAAGAACCAACGGCATGGGCAAAGCTGCTCTTACCCGATAACCAGAATTTGCCACCACCATTTTTACCCCTAAAGGGGCCTCTATTCACACACGAATTAGCGATAACATTGGGGTGTTTGCGCTACCGCAAAAATTGTGGCTGTTCTTGAAAAGGTGACTGCGCTAAGCACGTCTAAATTCTCCGAGTGAAGGAAAAATCGATGGACCACGGCCTTTTGAAATCTTCAATGACATTGGCAGAGCAAGGGTACGTTGACCTTGGTGCAGTTTACTACAACGCGACGGAAGCCGACCTTGTGGCCCACGCCATTCGTCGCAACGAAGGCCAACTGGGCAAGGGTGGGACGCTGATTGTCAATACCGGAAAGTTCACGGGGCGATCGCCTAAGGATAAACATATTGTTGTCTCTGACATGTCAGAAGACATAATTTGGTGGGATGCAAACGCGCGCATGACCCCCGATGCCTTCGACCGCCTTCATGCTGATATGCGTGCACATATGGTTGGCAAAGACTACTTTGTGCAAGATCTGTTTGCCGGGGCTGATCAGCGCTACCAGATTGGCATGCGGGTTATATCAGAATTAGCATGGCACAATCTCTTCATCCGACACATGTTGATCCGTCCAAATGCCAGTCAGCTCGATGGCTTCATGGCAGACTACACATTGGTCAACTGTCCCAGTTTTTTTGCCGACCCAGAGCGGCATGGATGCCGATCAGAAACAGTGATCGCCTTCAACATAGAACAGAAGTTGATCTTGGTTGCTGGCACGAAATACGCCGGTGAGAACAAGAAAGCTGTTTTCACACTGTTGAATTATCTGCTGCCAGAAAAGGGCGTCATGCCAATGCATTGCTCGGCAAATCATGCATTGGACAATCCTGCCGATACAGCAGTGTTTTTTGGGCTCTCCGGAACCGGTAAAACCACACTTTCGGCTGATCCACGGCGCACCTTGATCGGAGACGACGAACATGGGTGGTCCGATAGCGGGTCTTTCAATTTTGAGGGCGGCTGCTACGCTAAGACTATCAATCTTTCAGCCGAAGCCGAGCCTGAAATTTTTGCAACCACCACCATGTTCTCGACCGTTATTGAAAACATGGTTTGTGACCCTCGGACGCGCGAACTTGACTACACTGATGATAGCTACACGGCGAACATGCGCGCAGCATATCCGCTAGATTTTATCTCAAACGCCTCTCGTAGTGGGTTGGGCGGGCATCCAAAGAATATCATCATGCTGACTTGTGATGCCTTCGGCGTGCTGCCTCCGATTGCGCGACTTACCCCTGCCCTGGCCATGTATCATTTCTTGTCCGGCTTCACATCAAAGGTCGCTGGTACAGAACGCGGCGTGACGGAACCAGAGCCGACGTTCTCTACCTGTTTTGGAGCACCGTTTTTGCCACGCCGCCCTGAAGTCTATGGCAAACTTCTGCGCGACAAGATCGCACAGCATGGCGCCACGTGCTGGCTGGTAAATACTGGCTGGACTGGCGGCGCGTATGGAACCGGGAATCGTATACCTATTTCTGCGACACGTGCTTTGCTGTCGTCCGTATTGGACGGTCCCCCGGACTATAGCTCTTTTCGCATCGATCCTAATTTTGGATTTGAGGTGCCTTTAGACGTTTCAGGCGTAGACAGTCAACTGCTTGATCCGCGTCGGACATGGCTAGATGTTGCAGCATATGATGTTGCCGCTAGAAAATTGGTGAATATGTTTGCCAGCAATTTTGAGCAGTACCACGCCCATGTTGACAAGGATGTCTTAGCGATCGCCATTAGTTAGTAGAAACGCAGGTATTGGTTCGGCCGCAAGCGTTAGCTGAGTAACGCCACGAACGCATGCCGGCTCAGCGGCAATCGATCAGTAACAACACCCAACACGTGGCGCACAGTATTCACCACCGCGGCACCTGCCGGGCCTGATGAAATTTCACCGGCCCCCAGCGGTGGGGCGTCTTGCGGTCCGATCAGGCGAGTCTGCATGCATGGCACCTCAGAGAACTTTAGGATTGGATAATCATCCCAGTTCTGCGTCAGGTTCTGACCACCTGCAAAGCTGATTTCTTCTTTCAGCGACCAAGATATCGCCTGAGTAAACGCCCCAAGGCCACGCATCGCAACAGTTCGATACGGAACATAGGCGGGTCGCTGGCGTACGACCTGCACGGCCGAGATTGCATACCCCGGGACAGCATTTCGATCCGCCCCACCTTGGGGTTGCTGCGCATCGTTGCCCGGCGCCATTGGCATGGGTTTTGAAATGAACTGCTGGGCGCGCAAATTCAGCTCGTTCAAACCGGCGGGACGGGTGGAATGCGGCGAGCTTGTGACCAACGCATCATAAGCCACGATGCGCCCGTTTACGTCCAATAGCGCGGTCATCTTGGTCTTCATCGCTGGGTTCAATGGCGCATGTAGGGGTTCATCCTGCCGCTGCCAAAGGCTGCGCACCGGTCGGCCCGTACTACGCGCCATAAGTGCCGCATCAAGTGCAACATCACTGGAACCGCTATGCCCATAGAATCCGGCGCCCGGCACAAAGATCACTGTGATCTTATCGCGTGAATAGTTCAGAACATGCGCTAGAGAGTCTTTTAAGGCAAAACGTTCTGGCTATGGGCCCAGACAGTAAGAACATCGCCCTTCCACTGCGCCACTGCGCAAGACGGGCCGATAGATCCATGATTAAGCGCAGGTTTGGTTACGGTGACACTGAGCTCGGTTACACCCGCGTCCAGCATGTCACTGTCATATAAGGTTTCGCTTTCTGCGATTTAACCATCCAACCCGTCAATCGGATGAATATCCGATGCAGGTTTGAAATCCTAGCCTATCAAATCCGCCAGCCGCCGCACTTCGGACAGCGCAGTGTATTCTTATTGGATAAGATGGCCAAGTACTGCCCATCTCGGACGAGCTCGGTATCGTCTTGCAGGTCGATGCTGGAAAGATCACCCATCGGCCCATTCAGTGCAAATCACTAGATAACGCGGCCATGCCACATGCCGTCAAGCGTCATATCATGCAACCAGAGCCCATCCGTCAGACGCGCTGCCAAATCTACACGAGGTACGAATGATCCTATTAATATACGCTCCGATGCTGCCTTGGGCGCGGCGTACTCGATCGCTGGAACGTCCAGGTTCACGTCCTTGCAAAGGTTGGCATAACTCAACCTTGTCTCGAGACCGTCCTTAACGATCTCTCCCTCGTGGACGGAGAGCCCTTCGACGGTTGTTTGTAACAACTCCGCCGCATGATTCAGCATTAACGCACAAGCGGCTGAGGCTACAAGGCGTATCGATTGACCCCCAAAGGTAACAGACAAGCTGCCAACGGTCGGACCTTCGGCTGGGCATAGATCGGTGTGGCCTGGCGTCAAGCGGATGGCATCGACCGTTACGTCCAATTCATCCGCGGCAATCTGGGTCAGAACTATGCTGATCTGCTGTCCCAATTCGACCCGTTCTGAAAAAACGTTGACTGCACCGTCTGGTGCAAACGACAGCCATTGGCTGATCAGCGGAAAGGTCTTTATCGGGGGTGGGAAGTTTACGGCGCGACCTCTGCGATGGCCGCCATGATCCGCCCGTGCGCGCCACATCGACAAAGGTTTTCGTCCAGCGCCTTACGGATATCGTCAGCTGATTTTCCTTGGTCTATCAAGGCTGCAGTGCAGGTCAATATGCCGGGCAGGCACTAGCCGCATTGCCCTGCCTGATTGCGAATAAGCGCAGCGGCCAATTGATGATCAAGCACACCTTCGACCGTGCCAACGTTTTTACGTTCCAAAGTCGATATCGGCAGGTTGCAAGAGGTGACGGGCGTCCCATCAAGCGTCACAGTAAAGGCCCCGCAATGTCCTTCACCGCACCCAAGGCGCGTACCCTTTTTGTCAAGTGCTCCGTGCAATGCAAACAACAAGTACATAGACGACAGGTCTGTAGCCTCACATGGTTCTCCGTTCAGTATAAAGGCAAAGGTGACGCTCATCCAAACAATCCTAGATAATTCCACCACACAAAGGTCAACGGAATCCCGACAAAAGCCACCGTCACCGCCAATCCGGCACACACCCGCAAAAGTGCCGCGATCGGAATTTGCGCGAGCGCCATCGATATGATTAATGGGGGGGCCTGATGTGGCAAAATTGGTGTCGAAATTCCCAAGATCTGCGTCATGGAAATCGTCTCAATGGTCCAACCGGTTTCCGTCGCCATTGCGCCGGCGAGTGGGGCGAGAATGGCCGGTGCGGCGGGGGCGGTCGTAAAGTGCGACAGAAAACTTGACAGCCCTGCAACCGCGTACAGATCACGAAGATCGCTTCCTTGCCCAAGCTGCAATAAAGGGATCAACTGCTCGGCGATTGTCGTGCTAAGACCCGTGTGCTGCGCAACCGCGCTGATTGCAAAAACAGCAGCCAGAAAGAATGCAGGAGACACATCAATCTGGGTTTTCATTACTTTGTCGTCCAGTATTCCGAACGCAGGCACAGTCAAAACCGCGGCAAGGGAAAGCGCAATCCAAGCTGGCGAAATGCCGTGCCAACTGTCCGTGACCCAGAACAGGATTGCCACGCAAATCATGATGAACAGAAATTTTTGAACTGATGTAAATGGTGTAGGATCTTCAAGCTCAGACAGCCGTTGGGATCGCGGAGGCGCGAAGGGTAGCATCACTGCAAGTAACGCTAGAAAACGCAGACAGTTGATGGGCGCCTGTTCTACGAAATAATCAGTGTAGGACGTGCGTACCCCATATAGGGTTTCGAACGCGCCCAAATGGATAATCGTCGGAAGGTTCCCAGTCAAAATACCAAAGGTCGGCAGGTTCGTTGCAACCGCGGCCGTCATAGTTAGCCCGACATGACCGCGCGACCCGATATCGTAGCCCATCGTTTTCGCAAGTGAAAGCGCGATAGGCACCATGATAATGATCCGTGGGATCGTGGCAGGAACAAGTACGCCCAAACCAAGTCCACTGAGCGCAAGCAGGAGAGCTACCCTTATATAAGAATTTCCCGTGTGTTGGAATATCCGCAAGGCAACCTGCATGCCAAGACCCGTGGTCGTAATGGCGGTGCCAATCACAAGGCCTGCAAACAGCAGCCAGAAACCACCGCTGGAAAAGCCCGAAAAAATAACCTCGTTCGGGGCAGCTCCAATAGCAATAAAAGATAAAAAACAGCCCAAGGCAGTGACCACTTCGGGCAGCAGACGCGTCGCGAAAAGCGCGACTGCAAGCGCGGAAATAGCAGCGACGCGAGGCAGCAAATCCGCAGCATCCGTTTTGGCCATGACGAAGATTGCAATCACTGCCAAGAACCAAACCACCGCCTGTGAGACGGTGATTTTGGGCCGTACGAAACTTGCGCTTTCGTTCATGGCGTCAGAATGGTCGAGCCTGTAGTCTCGCCACTTTCCAGAGCTTCATGAGCCTGAGCAATGTCGGACAAAGCGAGACGTTGGTTGATATTCACGGCGAGCACCCTGTCTTCCATAAGAAGGAACGTTTCTGAGGCGGAATGCACAAGACTACACGACGCGACATAGTTTGCAAGCGTGGGACGGGTAGAATAGAGCGATCCAACATCTAATATTCCTCATCAAATATTTCCCATGTTGCTTATAGATAGGGCGATTAAACCATGTAATAAAATGATGAATTACTATATTCAGAATACTTAAACGTGATACCGATATACTGTTCTCACCCGCTGAGACGGTGTTGTCAGACAAACTTAAACACCCGTAAAAGGCACATCAAGTCAATCATCATGCGGCACAGAAATTGAACCACTCTGTGAGAGCAG
>DGNZ01000274.1 GCA_002389175.1 Rhodospirillaceae bacterium UBA4479
GGCGCAAAGGCGTGATGGAGGATTAGGCCATGGGTATTTTGAAATTCACAAGAAACGATCTGATTCTGCTGGTTTGCTTCTCTGCAGCTATTTTTGCGGCGCCAATTATTTTGCAACCCATCGGCGCAGGTTATCCTGATTTATTACAAAAATTTGCGATCTTTGGGATATTTGCACTTGGGTTTAATATTTTGTTTGGCCTTACGGGATATCTCTCGTTTGGTCACGCAGCATTTCTGGGTGTCGGCTCATATACGGCGGTTTGGACCTTCAAGCTTGTATCCATGAACCCATTGCCAGCATTATTCTTGGCAGTCCTCGTTGGTGGATTATTTTCTGCGATTATCGGCTTTATCTGTTTGCGACGGACAGGGATTTACTTCTCAATTCTGACCCTTGCGTTCGCACAAATGAGCTACAATCTAGCCTATTCGGTTCTGACTCCAATCACGAACGGAGAAACTGGATTGCAGTTAGCTCAGTCTGATCCACGAATTCTTGATGTAGCACTCGGCCGTGATTACGGGGCTGTGTTGCCATCATCTGATCTATTTGGAATTGAGATGAATGGCTATCCTGGGTTCTACTTCTGCGCTGTTATCTTGATTATATGTTTCACGATCACGATGCGCATATTCCGCTCGCCTTTTGGGATGATGCTTCGTGCGGTTAAGTCGAACCAAAATCGAATGAACTACACAGGTTTGAATACGCGCCCTTATGCACATGCTGCGTTCATCATCTCAGGAATGTTTGCGGGCCTTGCCGGTGGACTTCTGGCCGTCACTGACCCGCTTGCGGGTGCCGAGCGGATGCAGTGGACGGCGTCCGGTGAGGTTGTCTTGATGACGATCCTTGGTGGTGCCGGCACGTTATTGGGCCCCGTCATTGGCGCGGGAGTCATCAAGTACTTTGAGAATATTTTCTCAGCATTTAACGAAGGTATTTTGATGAATGTCTACAGCTTCTTACCGGATAGTTTACAGCACGTGATGGCGACCATTACTGGACTATTTGTTGGTGAAGGGTGGCATCTCACGCTTGGTGCCCTGTTTATGGTGATCGTCATCTTCTTGCCTGGCGGCTTGATGGAAGGCGTGAATCGGATAACTAACTTATTTAAAAAAACTGAAGACGGTGGTGATGGCGGTAAAGCTGACACCAAGCCGGCTCCCGCAGAATAGTCGGGACGGAGGATAAAATGAGCTTACTGACGGTCGAAAACGTCAACAAACGCTTTGGAGGGCTCCAAGCTCTGCATGAGGTCAACCTCAAGATCGAGGCTGGAACGGTTCACGCTATTATTGGCCCGAACGGAGCTGGTAAATCAACGCTACTCAACTGCTTCGTTGGTCGATTAGAACCCGACACGGGTACCGTGATGTTTGATGGAAAATCTCTACTTGGCATTAAGCCACATCAGATCAACCAAATCGGTGTTAGTCGGGTTTTTCAAACGCCTGAGATTTTTGGCGATCTCTCATTGCTAGAGAACGTCATGATCCCAGCATTCGCTAAACGCGATGGATCTTTTAGGATAAATGCCTGGAATGCTGTTTCAGATGAAGTTGAGCTACATGAAAAAGCAATGCACATGCTGGAAGAAGTTAATCTAGCAGAAAAATCCAGCGAAATTGCAGCGCAATTATCGCGTGGCGATAAGCGTCGATTGGAGCTCGCAATGTGCTTGATCCAAGACCCAAAACTGTTGCTGTTAGATGAACCGACTGCAGGAATGTCGCGTGCGGATACGAACAATACAATTGATCTGATGAAGCGTATCGCAGCCACTGGCGTGACGATGGTCGTGATTGAACATGATATGCATGTGGTGTTTTCGCTTGCTGAGAAGATCAGCGTTTTGGCGCAAGGTACGGTGATTGTTGAAAACGTACCCGAAAAAATTAAGGGCGATCCACTTGTTCAAGAAGCCTATTTAGGGGGGGCGCACCTATGAGTGATAATTCAACATTGATTGGTGATACGGTTCCTACTGGTGCATCTGCACCGGGAACGTCTCCCACTATGTCTACAGGTGGTCAGCCGGCATTCTTCTCATGTTGGGATATTCACGCCTACTACAAAGAAAGTTACATCGTTCAGGGCGTCAGTTTTGATATTCGCGAAGGTGAAATTGTTGCATTACTTGGTCGAAATGGTGCGGGAAAAACATCGACTTTGCGGGCTATTGCGCGTGTCGACGATCCAGAGCTTAAACACGGCGAAATATGGCTCGATCATCAGCCTTTACATGAGATGAAGGCGCATCAAGCATCTCGTCTTGGAGTTGGCTTGGTCCCTGAGGATCGTCGAATTATCCAAGGGCTCACTGTCGAAGAAAATTTGAAACTAGCTCAGATTGCCCCTCCCGTTGGATGGTCGCTTGAGCGTATTTACGATCTATTCCCTCGGTTGGGTGAACGTAAATCTCAGGAGGGCACAACACTTTCGGGTGGTGAGCAACAGATGTTGGCAATCAGTCGAACGCTTGCTCGCGATGTGAAGTTGCTTCTTCTGGATGAACCTTACGAAGGGCTTGCGCCTGTTATCGTACAAGAAATTGAAAAAACACTAGAGCAAATTAAAGCTTTGGGGATTACAACGATTATTGTGGAACAGAATGCGATTGCTGCACTGCATCTTGCCGATCGCGCTATTATCTTGGATATGGGGCAAGTCGTCTTTGACGGAAAATCCCAAGAAGTCTTGGATAATGCTGATTTGAGACAACAATACTTGGCTATCTAATCTGATAATAATTGAGTGGTTCAATGTCAGAGAATCCTCGCGATGTACCCCAAACGCTGGGGTTAAATACCAAAGTCGAAGAAGACTTTGTGATGCCTTTGACTGCGATCAAGGGTGCGTTGGAGCTTCTTCGCGATTTTCCGGATATCGAAAATGATAAGCGGCAGAGGTTTGTCGCATCGGCACTACACGAATGTGCAAGGCTCGAAGCAGGTATTGAGCAATTAGCCGAGTCTGTTTACGAGGCGGGCCGCCGCTCTTTAAAACTTGAAGACGACTTGGAATCCGACCCAGCCCAGAATGAATACAACGACCGTGTTCATGTTTTAGAAGATCAAAAAACGATTGAGATCGATTTTACTGACATTCATTTCGTAGATTCTGAGACCGTTAACGCAGTTTATGATGCGATAGAGCACATCGTGGCGTCGACAAATAGAAAATGGTATTTCGCCGTCAATCATCACGGCTGCCGTGTCTGGCCAGAAGCATGGGTTGCGTTCGCGCACCGGGGCAAGAAAATCAACTTTATGTATTCCATGGGAACGGTTCAGTTTGAAACGGGCCGTGTCGTGCCCGAGAATCAGAAATTTCGACGTAACTCAGCCGGCGTCGAAGTCAAAGAAGCAGCCACGCGGGAAGATGCCCTTGCGATGATTGCCGATCTTAGGTCTGACAACTAACATTAGGCTTCAAATGTCTTGTTGGTAATTACCGCACGGCATTCATCATGATCAGAAAACAGATGCATGAATGAAGAGGCGCACATGGCTGAGTATGTTCTCGCAATTGATCAGGGCACGACGTCGACCCGGGCAATTTTGTTTGATCAACGATTGAACGTTTTTGGCGTCGAACAACGAGAGTTCCCGCAGCATTTTCCACGCTCTGGCTGGGTCGAACATGACCCCGAAGATATTTGGTCATCGACATTAGAAGTCTGCCGCAACCTCATGCGGCTTCGCGATGTATCTCCATCTAATATTGCGTCTATTGGTATCACAAATCAGCGCGAAACTACGGTGGTCTGGGATCGTGAAACAGGCACGCCGATCCATCCCGCCATCGTTTGGCAGGACCGACGAACAGCAGATACCTGCTCAGCATTAAAAGGTGCAGGGCACGAGCTTTTTGTGGCGTCAAAAACCGGTCTTTTGTTGGATCCTTATTTTTCAGCAACCAAAATCGCGTGGATACTTGATCATGTCGAAGGAGCCAGGGAATCTGCCAACGCTGGAAAACTTGCTTTTGGAACAATTGATACTTTTTTGATGTGGCGTCTTACAGAAGGCCGAGTCCATGCTACCGATGCAACGAACGCAAGTAGGACCATGCTATTTGATATCCATAAAGGAGCTTGGAGCGACGAGCTTCTAGAAATATTCAATATTCCAGCAAGCATACTTCCCGATGTCCAAGATACTGCACATTATTATGGTGATACGAGAGCAGGGATGTTTGGCAGTCCGATTCCCATCACAAGTGTGGTCGGGGATCAACAGGCCGCAATGGTTGGTCAGGCGTGTTTCACGCCCGGCATGATGAAGTCGACATATGGGACTGGGTGTTTCGCCTTATTGAATACAGGATCGGAAGCTATTCGATCTGAAAATCGGTTACTCACAACCATCGCATATCAGCTCGATGGTGAACGGACGTATGCGCTCGAAGGATCAATCTTTGTTGCTGGGGCTGCCGTACAGTGGTTGCGAGATGAACTGGGATTGATTGCCGATGCTGCTGAATCAGGAGAATTAGCGGCGTTGGCTGATGACCAGCAGTCCGTATACTTGGTGCCCGCTTTTGTTGGTATGGGCGCACCTTATTGGGATGCGGAATGTCGGGGCGCAATATTTGGGCTGACCCGGGGAACGGGATCAAGAGAACTCGCGAAGGCCGCTTTGGATAGTGTGTGTTTCCAGACCCGAGACTTGTTAGAGGCCATGCAGCGTGATTGGGGGCAGGCCAGTAACACGGTCCTGCGCGTTGATGGTGGGATGGCCGCGTCAGATTGGACGATGCAGCGGTTGGCTGACATTCTACCTGCCTTGGTTGAGCGTCCCAAAAACGCTGAAACCACAGCCCTGGGTGCTGCATACCTGGCTGGTATGAAAGTCGGTTTTTATCCAGGGATAGAGGAATTTTCAAAGACCTGGAAATGCGACCGTCGTTACGAGCCATTGCTAGATGAAGCCATTCGGGAACAAAAGTATGCGGGTTGGAAGGATGCTGTAGGGCGAACTTTATCTCGATAGTTTTTTACGTGTTCAACTTTATCAATATGTGCCGAAGGTCTTGTACTTCAGCTAAACTCAATTTTCCAGAGATTGCGGTTTTTAGGGCTGGTCCATAGATAGTCCACATTTCTTGGCGCATTTTTTTACCAGATTTGGTGATCGTTAATCTTTTACCACGACCATCTTGGTCGTAGGGCTCCACTGATATCAATCCAGATTTCTCTATTCGATCTACTAATCTTGATACGCCGTACTGCGGTAATAGCATTCGCTCTTCAAGTTCAAACGGTCGCAGTCCATTTCTTCCGCTCCGTTCCACCTCAAGCAGAACGTCATACCAGCTCAAACCAGGTAAGTTTGAGCTTTTCAGTGCGGCCTCAGTTGAACGCAGGATTTGACTGTGCGCGCGTGCGAGTTGGATCCATACATCAGCTGATTTATCGGGTTTATTTTGCATGCCAGAAAATACATGCGTTTGCATTTATATTCAAATCTATTATATATGCAAATGCATGTATAATTTAGGAGCAAGTCAAATGAGATTAGTGAGCCATCATTTGTGTCCGTATGTTCAACGGGCTGTGATTGTTTTGACGGAGAAAAATGTGCCCCATGAGCGAACATACATAAACCTTTCCGAAAAACCTGACTGGTTTTTAGCGGCCTCACCTCTGGGGCGAGCGCCCATTCTTCAAACAAACGGATCGACCCTCTTCGAAAGCCAAGTCATTATTGAATATATTGATGAGATTTTCCCGAACACACTTCATCCCAGTGAACCTCTGGAGCGTGCCCGACATCGGTCTTGGATTGAGTTTGCCTCAAGTACGTTGGATGCTATTGGAAAGTTTTACAATGCATCTGATAAGGATAATTTTGATCGAGCAATGGATAATCTCAGGGCCAAGTTTGAGAGCATTGACCGCGAGATCAAAGGTCCGTTATTTGCTGGAGATAAGTTTCACATCATCGATGCTGCTTGGGCGCCCGTTTTCCGATATTTTGATGTAATTGAACGGATTTATAATTTTGAGTTGTTTGACGGGTTGGAAAATATAATTGGATGGCGAAAACACCTTTTAGCCAGACCATCTGTAAAAAATGGCGTACCAGAAGGGTATGAGGATCGGTTAAAGGTTTTCTTGATGAGCCGTAATAGCTACGTTTCAGGTCTGCTTAGATAACTTGCCAAGAACCCATTATCAGTTGACGTTTCCGCAGAAATATCCGACATCCGGGTTAATTGATTTATAACATCAAAGATGGATGTAACGGAATTTCATGAGTAAGCAAAAAACAGAAGGCTATATTTTCCTCGCGGCCTTTATCGCTTGTATTCCCATTGCAAATTGGATGATCGGTAATATCGGAACAGTTTGTGTGCCAAACGGTCCATGCTTAATCCCTGTTGCCCCCGGTTTAAAAGCACCCAGTGGTGTATTGATGATTGGTCTTGCGCTGGTTATGCGTGACTTAGTGCAACGTCGATTAGGTCGTGTTTGGGTTTTGGGTGCCATCGTTGTTGGTGCCGCACTCTCTGGTTTCGTTGCACCGGCTGCCCTGGTGACTGCATCTGTCGTCGCTTTCTTATTATCTGAATTGGCGGATTTCGCTGTTTATACGCCGCTTCAAGAACGTCGTCTGATTACGGCTGTTGTTCTCAGTAGTACGATTGGTTTGGTCATCGACAGTATTGTCTTTCTGCAACTTGCGTTTGGTAACTTGGACTACGTGGGGGGACAAATCGTCGGAAAATTCTGGATGGTATTCTTGTCTATCCCCGTCATTTGGTGGCTTCGTGAGCGCGACAAAAAGATCGGCATGGAAGCCGCTGCTTAGGGTAACTATTGATATTTCTCCGATCAGTCGTACAAACATCGTGTAAAGCACACCAGTCTAGGTAAGCTGCTGAATACGATTTGATGACGTCGAGAGGAATACCCGTGAACACCATTCACAGTTTGATCGCTGATCAAGATGCCGCTGCGCCAGCAATTGGCGCACCCGGTCGTAACCCCATGACATTTGCTGATTTGCGCGCGTTATCAGATAAAACCGTTGCGGCATTGAATGGTATCGGCATCGGTCGTGGTGATCGCGTGGCCATTGTGTTGCCGAACGGTCCTGAAATGGCGGCAGCATTTTTGGCTGTGGGCGCAGGTGCTTCGACAGCCCCTTTGAACCCAGGATACCGGGCAGACGAGCTTGAATTTTATTTAAATGATCTGCAGGCCAAGGCACTGATTGTCTTGGAAGGCGATGATACTCCAGCGGTCCAAGTCGCCAAGGATCAAGGCATCCCCGTATTGGTGCTTTCGTCACCTGCCGATGGCCCGGCGGGCAACTTCACTTTGGATACATCGAATACGATGGCCAGCGCTGCTGCCATTGGTGGCATGTCGGAGCCTGACGACGAAGGCTTGGTCCTTCACACATCTGGAACAACATCGCGCCCAAAAGTAGTGCCATTGTTGAACAGGAACCTAGCCGCTTCGGCGCATAACATTGCAGCGACATTGAACTTGGTGCCGGGTGATATCGGCCTCAACATTATGCCGTTATTTCACATCCATGGTTTGATCGCGTCAATGCTATCATCGATGTCGGTGGGAGCATATGTGGTGTGCGCGCCAGGCTTTAACGCCCTCAAAATTTTCCAATGGTTCAAGGACGTTAATCCGACGTGGTATACAGCGGTCCCGACCATGCATCAGACGATCATGGCGCGCGCGTCCAGGAATACTGAAATTGTTGAGGGGATGCGTTTGCGGTTTGCCCGGTCGTCATCGTCTTCGCTGCCACCACCTGTAATGGCCGAAGTCGAAAAGACGTTCCGCTGTCCCGTGATCGAAGCTTATGGCATGACCGAAGCGGCCCATCAGATGGCATCAAACCCGTTGCCACCCGCTGACCGAAAACCAGGATCTGTCGGGCAAGCCGCTGGCCCCGAAGTCGCGATCATTGATTTCGATGGCAATCCAGTTGATCAAGGCGGTGAAGGTGAAATCTGTATTCGGGGTGGCAACGTCTTCAGCGGCTATGAGAATAACCCCGACGCAAACGCCGAGGCATTTCACGGTGATTGGTTCCGGACGGGGGATCAGGGCTTTCTTGATCCCGATGGCTACTTGACGATTTCAGGGCGTCTCAAAGAAATCATCAACCGGGGTGGCGAGAAAATTGCACCGCGAGAAGTCGATGACGTTCTGCAGGCCCATGATGCAGTGGCGCAGGTTGTGACGTTCGCGATGCCCCACGACAAGTTGGGCGAAGAAGTGGCCGCGATTGTAGTGCTCGCCGAAGGAAAAGAAGCAACGGAACGTGAGCTTCGCGATTTCGCAGCACTGAAACTTGCTGATTTTAAGGTGCCGCGGACGATCTTGTTCAAAGATGAAATCCCCAAGGGCGCTACGGGTAAGTTACAACGGATCGGTTTGGCCGAAAAACTTGGTTTAGCGTAGGAGCCGTCATGAGCAAGAAAATATGTATTTACGGTGCGGGTGCGATTGGCGGTTACATGGGGGCGATGCTGGCCAAGGCAGGCGCTGATGTCTCTCTTGTCGCACGTGGCCCACACCTGGCGGCGATGCAGGAAAACGGCCTTGTTCTTGAAACGGCTGAGGGGCGCGAAACGGTTCCTGTCACCGCGAGTGACAATCCAGCTGACTTGGGCGAGCAGGATTATGTGATTATCACATTGAAGGCGCATTCCGTGCCCGGGGTTGTTGATGCCATGCAGCCTTTGTTAGGTCCCGATACTGCGGTCGTGTTCGCTGTGAACGGCGTGCCGTGGTGGTATTTCCACAAACTGGGTGGTGATCTCGATGGTCACCGCGTCGATACAGTCGATCCCGGTGGAAAGATTTGGGATGGCATTGGGCCTGAACGGGCGCTGGGGTGTGTTGTGTATCCTGCTGCAGAAGTCCCCGAACCCGGCGTGATTAAACACCTGGCCGGGGATCGGTTTTCTATTGGCGAGCCTGATGGCGAGAAATCCGAACGTGCGCAGGAATTATCAAATCTTTTGAAAGCCGCAGGATTACGTGCACCCGTGCGCCCGCGTATCCGTGACGAGATTTGGGTCAAGTTGTGGGGGAACTGTTCGCTAAACCCCATTAGCGCGCTAACGGGTGCGACGGTCGAAGAAATGTGCACGGCTCCTGATGTGCGAGCGACAGTTAAGAGTATCATGTTGGAAGCCCAAACCGTGGGCGAAGCGTTGGGTGTGAAGTTTGCCATCGATGTTGAAAAGCGCATCGCCGGTGCCGAAGCTGTAGGTGCACACAAAACATCAATGCTGCAAGATTTGGAGCGTGGTCGTCCGATGGAAATAGACGCCCTTGTCGCCGCTGTCGCGGAGCTTGGTCGTCTGACGAACGTCGAAACACCAACACTCGATACTGTTTTGGGTTTGGTGCGCCAGCGGGCGCGTGTCGCCGGCTGTTATGATGGTTAAGCGAAACCCCGGCGACCAATAAGGCCGCCGGGAATCCTTGATTGCTTAAAGTGCGCTATCGCCGGTTTCCCCGGTCCGAATGCGCACCGCCTGTTCGACATCGACAACAAATATTTTGCCGTCGCCGATTTTCTCGGTCATCGCGGATTCGCGAATGGCCTCAACAATCCGTTCAGCGCGGTCGTTATCAGCGACGATCTCGATCTTCACCTTGGGCACGAACTCGATATTATATTCAGCGCCGCGGTAAATCTCGGTTTGGCCTTTTTGACGTCCGAAGCCTTTGACCTCAGACACCGTCATGCCTTCGACACCTAATTCAGTCAGCGCGACACGAACGGCATCGAGTTTAAATGGCTTAATAATGGCCATAATGAGTTTCATCGTTCTCTTCTCCGTTCAGGGTTAGAAATTGTAGTCGCGTTCGCCATGGTACGACAAATCGAGACCTTCGGCCATTTCGTCTTCAGATGTTCTGAGACCTAAAATTGCTTTAGTGATCAAAACAATGATGATCGTTGCAAAAGCAGACCATGCGACAGTCGAGGCAACGCCAATGGCTTGGATACCCAGTTGGCTAGACATGGTCATGCCATCGGCAAGGCCCGCACCACCAAAAGTATCAGCGACAAAGATAGCTGCTGCCAAGGTGCCAAGAATGCCACCAACACCGTGAACCGCAAAGACATCCAGTGAGTCATCCAGCTTCCACTTGTCTTTGACGAAACCAACGGCCCAATAGCAGACAAAGCCGCCAAGAAGGCCAATGCAGAAGCCACCGATGGGGCCGACAAAACCAGACGCAGGCGTGATTGTTGCCAAACCTGCAACCATGCCGGTGACAATCCCAACCAAGCTTGGTTTCCCAAATTTCACCCATTCAATCAGCACCCAAACCAACGAAGCGGTTGCCGCAGAAATGTGCGTTACAGCCATTGCCATCCCGGCACCGCCGTCAGCAGCCAATGCACTGCCTGCGTTGAAACCAAACCAGCCAACCCACAACATGGCAGCACCAATCATGGTCATACCCGGGCTGTGCGGTGGTTGTAAGTGTGTTGGGAAGCCTTGGCGTGTGCCAAGAAATTTCACGATGACCAGTGCAGAAGTTCCGGCAGTTGCGTGAACCACCAAGCCGCCTGCGAAATCCATCACGCCCATCTCACTGAGCCAGCCGCCGCCCCAGACCCAATGACAGACAGGGCCGTAGACGAAAATCAGCCATAGGGCAGAGATCATCATGACAGAGGAGAACTTAATCCGTTCCACGTACGCACCGACGATCAAGGCGGGGGTAATGATGGCGAACGTCATCTGGAACATGAAGAAGACGCTTTCGGGGATATCCCCGGATAAGCTGTCGAAGCTAACACCGGACATAAACATTTTGCCAAGGCCGCCGACATAGGCACTGCCCTCGTCGAATGCCAAGCTATAGACAACAGCAAACCATAGGATTGAGGCCATACATGCAATGGCAAAGCACTGCATCAAGACACTCAGAACGTTCTTGGCTTGCACCAGACCACCGTAAAAAAGCGCCAAGCCCGGCAAAGTCATGAATAAGACCAAGGCCGTCGATGTTAAAATCCAAGCGGTATTTGCGCCATTGAGTTCCTGTGCGTGTGCAGGTTCACTAACGAGTAAAAAGACAGACGCGAGCATTAGCGCACCCGCCCCGTGTAAGATACGAGACATATTGTTCCCTCCGATCATTGAGAAAATATCCAGCCTCTCCCAAGCCTGATCGACATTTCCTCGAAACGCAGAACAAGCGTTCTGCACATAGCTTGATCAACGGTGTCCACAGAATGCCTAAAACACAGGCATATGTGACCCGAAATCAGCGATTTCTCCCTTATATGCTCGATATCAGCAATTCCGGGGCCAATTTTGGGGTGGGATATTGCCAAGCCATAAATGCTGTCCGAAGATGCGATCAATTGTTAGAGGCAAAGGGACAGATTATGACGAGAACGGGCGGCGAAATGATCGTCGAAGCATTGATCGAGAACGGTATTGATCGGGTTTTCTGTGTACCGGGGGAGAGTTATTTGGCCGTGTTGGATGCGCTCTATGATACATCCAACCAAATCCAAGTCACCGTTTGCCGCCAAGAAGGTGGCGCCGCGAACATGGCTGAAGCGTATGCCAAACTGACTGGTAAACCTGGTGTGGTGCTGGTCACGCGCGGACCAGGTGCGACCAATGCATCCATCGGGGTGCATACGGGGTTTCAAGACTCAACGCCGATGATCGTTCTGATCGGCCAAGTGGCACGCGATCAAGTTGACCGTGAAGCATTCCAAGAAATCGATTATCGGCGGATGTATGGCCAGATGGCGAAATGGGTAGCTGAAATCCAAGAGCCCGGACGCATTCCCGAATACATGAGCCGTGCATTTCAGACCGCGCAAGCTGGTCGGCCAGGTCCTGTTGTGCTCGCATTACCCGAAGACATGCTGACCGAAAAAGCAGACGCGCCTGAAACACGCCCCGTGAATCTTGCGAAGCCGGGCGTCTCGTCATCGGATGTGGACGCTTTCCGTGAGCGGTTGGCGCGCGGTAAGCGGCCGCTGATCCTTGTTGGAGGTGGTGGCTGGACGCCAGAAGCAACGATTGCGCTAACGTCATTTGCAGAAACCAATAATATCTCTGTTGCGTGTGCATTCAGACGCCAGGACAGTTTCGATAACGAACATCCGCTTTATGCCGGGCATGTCGGGATTGGGTGTGATCCTGAATTGGCGAAGCGTGTGCAATCTGCTGATCCATTGATCGTGATTGGTCCTAGGTTGGGCGAAATTACGACGGGTGGCTACGAGATGTTGAAGCCGCCCTATCCGGATCAATCGATCATCCATGTTCATCCATCGGGTGAAGAATTGAATCGTGTCTATGCGGCTGAATTGCCGATCCAAGCCGATGTGACGGGATTCTTGCAGGCATGTGCTGCGATGGAGCCGTTGGATAGCAGTGCATGGGCGGATGATGCGCAAAAAGCCCATGCCGATTACATGGCGTTTTCTGATCCAGCCCCGATTGATACTGCGCTTGATATGGGCAAGGTCATGAAAACCATTCGTGCCGCTGTCCCGAACGACACGATTATATGCAATGGCGCGGGCAATTATTCGATATGGGTGCATCGTTACTACCGATTTGGAAAGCCAGGGACACAATTGGCTCCGACATCGGGGGCGATGGGGTATGGTGTGCCTGCTGCGGTTGCCGCAAAGCTAAAGCATCCGGAACGTGTTGTGATTTCGTTCGCTGGTGATGGTTGTTTCCAGATGAATGGGCAAGAGCTTGGGACCGCTGCGCAGTATGGTGCAAACGTGATCTTCATTGTTGTGAACAACAGCATGTACGGCACCATCCGAATGCACCAGGAACGCCGCTACAAAGACCGGGTCGTGGCGACGGATATCAAGAACCCCAACTTTGCCGCCATATGTGAAGCGTACGGCGGAAAAGGTTTCATTGTGACCAAGACCGAAGATTTTGCAGATGCCTTTGATCAAGCGTTGAAAGCAGATTCAATGGCACTCATTGAACTGCGCGTTGATCCCGAGATCGTGGCGCCAGGTAGACGGTTGAGCGAACTCTGATTTGATGTCCAATCCCAAAGCCACAGAGCAACGTATTCTTTTTGCAAATGACGCGTTTTATTCCGCCTTCACGTCTGGTGATGTGGCGGCAATGTCGAATGCTTGGGTGCAATCTCAGCCCATCGTTTGCCTGCATCCAGGGGCGCGTCCGATCTTTGATCGCGAAGAGATGATGGAAAGCTGGTCAGATATCCTCAGTGATCCAGGTGTGGCGGAACTTAGTTTCCACAGCCCGGAAGTTGTGTTCGCAGACAATACCGCACTGGTGATTGGGTACGAGTGTTTCGGTGATAGTGCCTTGTTGGCCAGTAATGGGTTTGTTCTTGAGGATGATAATTGGCGTATGTTTTCGCATCACGCGGGAACTTGCCATGATGCGCCACCCGCACCCACAGCAGATCAACAGGTCAACGCCTTACATTGATATATTCAGTGTCGTAATCAGATGATAACGAGACGTGACTGAGTTAGTTAAGTAGGTTGAACAGTTCGTACGGTGCTACCACGAAATGATTTTTGTCCCTGGGGAGGGGCATTTGCATCTATTCCAGAGGAGATGACATGCCAAAGTCCGATATCGAAATTGCCCGCGCCGCCACGATGGAGTCCATTACGGACGTTGGCGCAAAGATTGGTATTCCAGAAGATGCTCTTTTGCGTCACGGCCATCACATGGCCAAGTTGGATTATGGCTACATCAATGGCCTGAAGAAAAAGCGCGATGGTAAGCTGATCCTGGTCACCGCGATCACACCAACACCTGCGGGTGAGGGTAAAACGACAACGACAGTTGGCCTCGGCGATGGCTTGAACGCGATCGGTAAAAAAGCCGTCATCTGTATCCGCGAACCCTCACTCGGCCCCTGCTTCGGGATGAAGGGTGGCGCCGCTGGTGGCGGCTACGCACAGGTCGTTCCAATGGAAAATATCAATCTGCATTTCACGGGTGATTTCCATGCGATTGGTGCCGCACATAACTTGTTGTCTGCGATGCTCGATAACCACATTTATTGGGGCCATAAGCCCGCCATCGACGTACGTCGTGTCGCATGGCGTCGTGTGCTGGATATGAATGACCGGGCCCTTCGTACAATCACGGCATCCCTGGGCGGTGTCGCTAACGGATTCCCACGCGAAGCAGGTTTCGACATCACGGTCGCTTCTGAAATCATGGCGATATTCTGCTTGGCGACGGACCTCAAAGATTTGCAGCGTCGGATCGATAACATTGTCGTCGGGTATACGCGCGATCGTAAACCCGTTCGTGCCAAGCAGCTTAAAGCATCGGGTGCGATGGCGGTGTTGCTGAAAGATGCGTTGATGCCAAACCTGGTGCAGACGTTGGAAAATAACCCAGCCTTTATTCACGGTGGGCCGTTCGCCAATATCGCGCACGGTTGTAACTCTGTCATGGCTACGAAAACCGCATTGAAATTGGGCGACTATGTCGTGACCGAAGCGGGCTTTGGTGCCGATCTGGGTGCCGAGAAGTTCTTCGATATTAAATGCCGTAAGGCGGGCTTGAAGCCAGCCGCTGCGGTCGTTGTTGCCACAGTTCGTGCCCTGAAAATGCACGGCGGTGTGACTAAGGCTGATCTTGGCAAAGAGAACGTCAAAGCGGTTATCGCCGGCTGCACGAACCTGGAACGCCATGTTAAGAACGTGAAGAAGTTTGGCGTGCCCGTTGTTGTAGCCATTAACCGATTTATTACGGATTCGGTTAAAGAAACCAAAGCGATTGAAGCAACCTGTAAGAAGCTGGGCGTGAAGGCGATCCTTTGTAATCACTGGTCCGACGGCTCAAAAGGGACTCTAGAACTTGCCCAACATGTGGTGAGTTTGGCCGAGTCTGGTAAATCTAAATTCAAGCCAATCTATCCGGACAACATGTCGTTGTTCGATAAGATCGATACCGTCGTGAAGAAGGTTTATGGCGGTTCGGGGGCGACGGCGGATCAGAAAGTCCTCAACCAGCTTAAAGAATGGGAAGATGCTGGTTATGGGCATTTCCCGATTTGCATCGCGAAAACCCAATATTCATTTTCAACGGACCCAACCCTAAAGGGTGCGCCGAGCAATCATATAGTTGATGTTCGCGAAGTTCGTTTGGCCGCGGGGGCGGAATTCATCGTAGCGATCACGGGCGAGATCATGACGATGCCAGGTCTGCCACGGGTGCCGTCGGCGAACACCATCAAGTTGAATGCAAAGGGCGAGGTTGAAGGGCTATTCTAAGCCCTTCAATTAACTCTTAGAATACGCCGCTCTGATCTGCGCGATGGCCGTTGCCGCAAGGCGGGCCTCGGGCGGATCGGCGCGACTTGTTAAGACGATGGGCACCTTTGCACCCAGTACGATGCCCGCTGCGAGAGCGGACCTGAAATACACCATCATTTTAAACAAGCCATTGCCCATTTCGATGTTAGGCACGGCCAATATGTCAGCCTGTCCAGCGACGGGCCCGGTGATGCCTTTGAGTTCTGCCGCTGCTGGCGACACCGCATTGTCCAATGCGTATGGCCCATCGACGTGTGCGCTCTCAACTTCACCAGCTTTGGCACGTTCAACAATACGCGCGGCCAAGACGGTGGAAGGCATGCCTTCCATGACGCTTTCAGACCCCGATAGCATCGCGACCTTGGGTGCTTCATAGCCCAGTGCATGCGCAAGTCCGACAGCGTTGTGAACGATATCCATCATGGTTCTTTCGTCGGGTGCGACATTCACAGCACCGTCCGTAATCATCAATGCCTTGTCTGATCCTGGAACGGTCATGTGAAAAACATGGCTGACGCGGCGATCTGTTCGCAGACCAGCATCACGATTGAGAACACCACGCATCAATGCGTCTGTATGGATTTGTCCCTTCATCAGTGCCTGGACTTCGCCCCGTGATGCAAGGGCTGCTGCGGCATTCGCTGTTGGCCCTTCGGGTTCGGCATTGATGATCTGAACGTTTGATAAATCCCAACCCGCATCATCGCCAAGTTTTCGAATGATGGCGTCATTACCAACCAATGTGGGGATGATCAGGCCAGCCTCTGTCGCCTGTTTTGCACTATCCAGGGCGACAGGATGGTCGGCACCGACAACCGCCATAGCGACAGGGTCGTTCGTTTGCGCCTGCGCAATTAGGGCAGCGGGAAGCTCGAAAGGTTCGGTGCTCAACATCTATTTAATATGATCCAAATTTGTCGGGTCGGGTGAAATCTCACCCGCCTCAATTCGTTTGATGACGGCGATGATCGCTTCATTCACAGGGGTTGGAATGCCATGTTTCTTTGCGCGTTCAACGATAAATCCGTTGAGATGGTCAATCTCCGTCTTACGGCCTTTGTTGACGTCCTGCGCCATGGATGGGCGTTGGCTGTCGCTGCGACGTTCCATGGCGGCAAAGAATTTATCAGTCACGGCTTCATAAGCGGCCTCATCCCCCGTTCCTGCTGCCAGTAATAATTCAGGTTCAACGCCCGCGATTTTAACAAGGTTGATGCCTTCGGCATGGGCGACTTGGACTGCCTCGGCTGCGATGCGAACGGCCAACATGCGGACATGAGGATCACGATCATTTTGATTCGAACCTTGATCTCGTGCCGCTGCGACCGGGTTTCGCATAGCGTTGGTCGCTACTTTCGACCAGCGTTCCCCCATAAGATTCTCGGTCACTATCGAGCTGTCGATCAAGCCCAGCATGTCAGAGACTTCTTGGACGCGTTCGGTGATTTCCCCGTCAATTTCACCAACACGGAAAAC